>CAMMLF010000004.1 GCA_946497585.1 uncultured Clostridium sp. | reverse complement strand
ATGTAGTATTTATAATTTTTCCTCTTTTTAAAAAAAAAAATATCACTGCTATTAAAGTTATTATAAATGTTTTTATTTCATTCATTGAATTGCATATTACATATAAGTTTATTGCTAAAAAAGATAACAAATAAATAATTGCAGTTATAAGGTTCAGCCTTTTTACAATTAAGAATAATGCTACTAAACTTAAAACTATTGTTAATACAAATAATAAGTTTCTAATACCTTCTATGCTTATTATTGTTAAAAGTGGTCTTAAAAAGATTAAGTATCCATGCCAATATCTAGTATATTCGTATGAGTCTACTATATTTTCTCCATGCATAAGACCATATAACTCTGCTACTTGGAATGTATTTCCGTATTCATCAGTATAGTTTGGACTTGTTCCTATGTGTTTTTCTATTTCTCCGTGAAAATTCTGCGTTTGACCCGGTATGTAGTTTTTTCTATCTAGTAGCATTGCTTCATATGGATGAGTGCTATCTATTGAATAAGCTGTATTTAGCATTAATGCATCAGTAAAATAAAATAATCTTTCTGTTCTAAAAGGAAATTCTATTTCTTGTTCTTCTCCATATTGCGCTAAAAATTCAGAAGATTTTCTTACATTATCTTCCAATTTTTTAGATGGTATTAGTGAACTAAAAAATAGTAAAACTATTAATATTATCATTGTAACAATAAATGTTAATACATATTTTAAACTTGTTTTTAACATATTAATTGAAAACCTTTCTATATGACTTATACGGCGTTTTTAAAAACAAGTTTTCTATAATTAATAAAAACGCCATATTTTAATCTTTACCAGCTTTTATCCGGATTAGTATTAACTGCCAAAATTCCCAAATCTGTTTCATACACTATTTCATAATTATCAAACGCTTCTGTGTTTGTTAAACTATATTCATAATCATGTTTTAATAAAATTGCATAGTCTGCTTTAAGAAGCATAATTTTTAAAGATATATGTGTATAATCTATTTTGGTTTGACCTGATTTTATTGCTGTAAGTTTATTTTTCATAAGTTCACCAGTTAAAGGATATGACCAAGCTATAGCTTTTGAATGACTTGCTATTATATATTCAGCATTTTCAGGAATTATGTCCAATGCAGATTTAACAAATTCTATTTCTGCATTTGTTAAGTCTGGTGTCTCTTCAAAAAGAATGTATTTATTCACCCCATAAATATCCATAACTGTAAATATATTTTCGTGTGAGTTTAAATCTTCATTTTTTAATTCAGTAGGTACGAA
Source organism: uncultured Clostridium sp. (assembly GCA_946497585.1). Taxonomy (GTDB): domain Bacteria; phylum Bacillota; class Clostridia; order TANB77; family CAG-508; genus CAG-793. Next base: position 25,844 of record CAMMLF010000004.1, on the reverse strand, counting down.
AATAATATATGCAATTAAAATTACTATATAAACACTTGTTAACGCAAATGGTACAATTTTGTGCTTTTTATATATGTACATAAATGCTCTAAAGTTAAGTATGAACATTATTATCCAAAGTGTAAAATAATTTTTTGATAAGTAGTAATATGATACTCTATCAAATGCTCTACCTATAAGTAGTACAATAATAAATACTACATTAAAAATAAACATCATCGACATGAATTTATTTTCTTTAAACTTTTTAATTACTACATAAAGTGCTAATGGTAATAGTAAAATAAAGTTTGAATATAAGTTTGTATAAATGTAACCACCTGTATTAAATCCACCATCAATTATCTTTTTTGATGTTGCAAGCACATCTCCATTTAGTGCATTATCTTTTATTAATACTTGATAAATGCTTGGTGCTAAGTGATATATGTAACCCAAGAAAAATGGCAGTAATAATGTTACAGTTAAAGTGAATATGTTGTTTTTGGTAAGTATCTTTTTGTCTTTTTGATATGAAACTATGCACAAATAAATCCACTCTGCTGGATATACAAATGGTACAAACATATAATAAGAGCAAAATAGTCCAAAGTTTAATAAAAACAAAATGCCAATATACCATCTTCTATTTATGCTATTTTTACCAATTAAATATATTATTTCTATAATTGCTAATATTACAGCTAAAGATAAACTCATGTATTCAAAGCCGAATAGCAAGCTATTTAATGGATAGCCTAATATGCATAATATAGTAACTGCTAAAGCAAGCAACTTAGTTTTATCATCTTTGGTAAAATGATTTAGTACAAAATATAGCAAATATCCTGTTAAAAATAGTATAAATATTCCAAATGCTATAAAAATCTTATAGTTGTCTATATAATCTATTTTCCCTTCAAAGCACTTCATTAAAAGTCCAGAATTTGCGTAAGAAGCAAACTTTCTAGTAGTAAAATTATAATACAAGTCGTCTTTAGATATAGATAAAAGTTTTTCTTCTTCCATAAATTTAAGTGAAGTTAAATAATGACAAGAAGGGTCAGATGATTCATATTTTATATTAAATGTTGTTCCAAAGTTCAAAATTGTTGCAAATAATGTTACTATAAAAATTGTCACTATAGCAAAAATATCCATTTTATTTGCTTTATATTTTTGAGTAGCAAACTTCGGATTTTTCTTTCTATCTTTTGATATGCTTAAGCCCAGTATAATTGCTATTACTAAATTTATTAATGTTAATGTTGTTAATGATGACTTTAAATTGAAGAAAGTTAAGCAATAACTTATAAATGCATTTAAGCACATAATTAGCACAATGCTTACTCCAATTGCTCCAAATAAGTTTAGTTTTTTGTCTGTTTTCTTTTTACATAAAAATATTATTTGTAATAAAATAATACTTGCTACATATAATACCCCTTTTAAATTCATTTGTTTTCTCCTCTTTTCATTTCTTCTGTTTTTACGGTAAATATTTATATTTTATTATTAAATAGCCAATATATGTTCTTGAGCTTTTAGCGCAGCGGAGCGAATGAAGAAAGAACATATTAACTTTCCCCATTATACTCTAACCCCAAATGCTTATATGCCTCTGGAAGTGCTATTCTTCCTCTTGGTGTTCTAGATATATAACCTATTTGTATTAGATATGGCTCATAAACATCTTCTATTGTTGTTACTTCTTCTCCTAGAGTAGTTGCCAATGTTTCTATTCCAACAGGCTTTCCTTTATACTTTTCTATCATAGTAGTTAAAAGTCTTCTATCTATTGAATCAAGACCTATATCATCTATATCCAATTTATTTAAAGCAATTTTTGCAATATCTAAAGTAATTGTACCATTTCCAAGAACAGATGCATAGTCCCTTACTCTTTTCAAAAGTCTATTTGCAATTCTTGGTGTTCCTCTTGAACGTTTTGCAATTTCCACAGCAGCGTCGTTTTCTATTGCTATTTCTAAAATATTTGCAGACCTTTTTACTATTGTGGTAAGTTCTTCTGCGTTGTATAATTCTAGCCTTTCTACAATACCAAATCTGTCTCTAAGTGGTGTTGTTAGTGCTCCTGCTCTAGTTGTTGCTCCAATTAAAGTAAACTTTGGTAAATCCAGTCTTATTGACCTAGCACTAGGGCCTTTTCCTATAATTATGTCAAGTGTAAAATCTTCAAGTGCTGGGTAAAGTATTTCTTCTACACTTTTATTTAATCTATGTATTTCATCTATAAAAAGTACATCAAATTCAGAAAGATTAGTAAGTAATGCAGCTAAGTCTCCCGGTTTTTCTATGGCTGGCCCCGAAGTTATTTTTAAGTTAGAATTCATTTCATGTGAAATTATATTTGCAAGCGTTGTTTTACCTAATCCCGGTGGTCCATATAAAAGTACATGGTCCAAAGGTTCTTCTCTCTTTTTTGCCGCTTCTATATAGATTTTCATATTTTCTTTTACTTTTGTCTGTCCTATGTACTCGCTCAAGGTCTTGGGTCTAAGTACATTTTCTTGCTGAGATTCTTGCTCATCTACAACATTTGGACTAATTAAATTTTCATCATCCATGCAAAATCCTTTCTAAAACTAAATAAATTTTAATTTGTAACTAACTATTTTTAAATAAAGCGACAATATATGTTTTGAAGCTTTTAGCGACCTGAAGCAGCGTTGAGCATTTGCGACTTTAACTAAGTAGGACTGCTGAAGTGAGCGTGCGAGAGCCTGAGCGAATGCGAACCTCGAAGCAAATGCGGAAAAATGTATATTGGAGCTTTAATACAAAAGTAAAATCACAAAATTAAAAGTTTATTTAGTTTTACGTTTTTCCTTTATGCTTTTTATCTCTTCATTTCTAAAGTTTTTAAGTTCTTTATATCCTATTGCAATAACTGCAATTACTATAAGTGCAAAAGATAATGCCTTCCATATTCCATCATCAATTAATATAACTGCAAACATTCCAAGTGTAGCACTTGCTCCATAAAGTATTGTTACAGCTTGTTTTTGAGAAAAGCCTCTTTTCATTAATCTGTGATGTAAATGTCCTTTATCTGCTTGAAATACTGCTTTTAGCGATTTACCTTTCACAATTCTTCTTATTATAGCAAATAATGTATCAAATATAGGAAGTGCTAAAACTAGTATTGGTGCTATTAATACTACAAGTGTAACTGTTTTTGCAACTCCTAGTATTGAAATTGTTGCCAAGCTAAATCCTAAAAACTGTGCTCCTACATCACCTATAAAAGTTTTTGCGGGGTTTAAATTAAATGGCAAAAATCCTCCAATAGCTCCTGCTAAAGCTGTTATTAAAATAATTGATATTAAAGGAGATTCATTTGTTGCAAATATTATAAGTAAACTTATACACGATATTAGCGAAATACCAGATGATAAACCATCTAATCCGTCAATCAAGTTAATTGCATTAGTTATACCCACTATCCAACCAATTGTAAGTATAAAACTTAAAACTGGATGAATTGTAATTTCATTTATTGTATCTATTCTTATTCCAAAGAAATATATAATTAATGCAGATAATACTTGTCCTATTAGCTTTTGCCATGGTTTTAAAGTTTTTACATCATCTATATATGCAAATACACTTAAAACAATTATACCAAGTAAAAATCCAAGAAGCTTCATTTTATAATTATCTGGTCCACCTAATTCTAGATTTCCTTCAATGGACATTGTTATTACCAAATAGATAGCCGAGACTAAAAATCCTAGTATAACTGCTATTCCTCCAAGTCTAGGAATTGGTCTTTTGTTAACTCTTCTATCTGATGGATAATCTATTGCTCCAACTTTTTTTGCAAGTTTTATTGTATATGGTACCATAACAAACGATGTTATAAATGCTAGTAAAAACGCTATTGCAATGTCTCCCCACATAAAGCTTACCTCCTACATCTAATTTAATTTTTATTATTAATTTTCATTAGTGTAAATTTTTAAATTACAATTAAAAGCTTATTCATTTTCTTCTCTTTTTCCATTATACTCATTAACCAAATAAAGAGGTCTACTTTTTGATGCATTAAATATTCTTCCTAAATATTCTCCTATTATGCCAAATAGTAAAATTTGAACACCTGAGAAAAATAATACTAGTAAAATTATAGCTTGGAAAGCTTGAATTGCTACATTTAACCTTATGCATTTAATTATTACATATATAAAGTAAATAAACAATGCTAAAAATGTAGGTATAGCAATATATGTAGATATTCTAAGTGGTGATGTTGTAAACGAGGTTATACCATCTATTGCAAGATTTACTAACTTTTTATAATTCCACTTAGTTTTTCCAGCAACACGTGCATCTCTATCATACATTACAGCTTTTTTCTTATAGCCTATCCAACTAAACATAGATTTTGAGTTACGGTCTGTTTCTCTAAGCTTTTTTAATGCATTTACACATCTTCTATCAAGTAATCTAAAGTCTCCTGTATCTTTTTGTATAGGAACTGGTGTAAGCATTTGTAATACTCTATAATACATTTTAGATGTAAACTTTTTTAAAAAGCTTTCACCTGCTCTAGATTTTCTTTGTGCATATACATCATCATAGCCTTCTTCCCAATATTTTATCATTTCTGGTATTAACTCTGGTGGATCTTGAAGGTCTGCATCCATAAATATTACTGCATCACCTTTTGCATAGTCTAAACCAGCTATCATTGCAGTTTCTTTTCCAAAGTTTCTTGAAAAGTCTACATATGATATTCTTGGGTCTTTTTCTCTATATTCTTTTATTAAATTAATTGTATTATCTTTTGAACCATCATTTACAAATAATATTTCAAATTCGTAATTATCTATGCTATTGATTAATTTTTCTAACCTCTCATACAAAAATGGAAGAGATTCTTCTTCGTTGTATGCGGGTATAATTATTGTTATTTTTTTCATATTTTTAACTCCTTAAAAAATTTCATTAAATTCAATATACATTCTTTCGCATTTACTTCGCGGTTCGCTTTGCTCAGCGCTCGCACGCTCCGACTGCGCTTCTAAGAAAAAGACATAGCTTTATAGAGACCTTCATCCGCTCCGCTTCGCTAAAAGCTACAGAATATATATTGAAACTTATGTTTTATTTGTTTTACTATTTTTTCTGTCTTCAAATTCATTTAATTTTATTTCAAAGTCTCGTTTAGAATTATTTATAGTCGTTTGCAAAATCATTCCTCCAAAGAACGACTGAACCATACACATATAAAAGAATACGCTTGCTACAAAAGATGGCATTTTTGGTACAAGTCCAGTATTTACATAGTCTATTAGTACAGGTATTAAAAATGCTGTACCTATTATACCACAAATTAGAGCAATCCATAAGAAAAATGATAAAGGTCTATAATTTTTATATAAAGTAATAATGGTTTTTATAACTCTAGCACCATCTGCATATGTGTTAAGCTTTGAAAAACTGCCTTCTGGTCTGTCTCTGTACTCAATAATTACATTTTCCCAATTCAAGTTCTTGTCTAATGTGTGTATTGTCATTTCTGTTTCTATTTCAAAACCTTTAGAAAGTACCGGAAATGTTTTTACAAATCTATAGCTGAAAGCTCTATATCCAGTCATAACATCTCTTATTTTGCTTTTATAAATCATATTTATAAGAGTTCTTACAGCTACATTTCCTATATTGTGAAACGGTCTTTTATTTTCTTCAAAATATGTTGAAGATAGCCTGTCACCTATTACCATATCCACATTTTTATTTAGAACTAGATCGCACATTTTTCTAGCATCTTCTGCTGGATAAGTGTCATCACCGTCTGTCATAATATAGCATTCAGCATCTATTTCTCTAAACATTGACCTTATAACATTGCCTTTTCCCTGCTTTCTTTCATATCTGACAATAGCTCCGGCTTTTCTTGCAATTTCATCTGTACCATCTTTTGAATTATTGTCATAAACATAAATTGTAGCTTCTGGCAATTCTCTTTTAAAATCTTTAATTACTTTTTCAACTGTTTTTGCCTCGTTGTAGCAAGGTATTAAAACTGCTATCTTGTCCATTTTCATTTCCTTTCTAAAAATTCTACATTGTTGCAATTCACAATTTAGATTTTTCAATTAAGCTCCAATATATAATAGTGAATTGCAACTAAATATACGTAATTACTGCCGTAAGAATTGCTACAGTATTAAGTAGCACACCTGAATATGCAATTACTTTTACCAAATTTATTTTTCCACTTTCTTTTACTAATTTATTCTGTCCTAATACTAACATAAATGGTAACAATAATTCTACAAAATATCTACCCTGAACACCATTTATATAATAATTTTTTAGAGTAGACCATTGCATATAAATACTTGTATATATTAAACCACAAATTATAAATAAAACAATAGAAATAGTAATTTTCATTTTTTTATCTAATTTGACTTTTATGTCTTTATCAAATAATACAATAATTATAAATATTATAATATATGCAATAACATTTATCCAGCCCACGTGTACCATTTCTATATGTTCCATAAATCCGCCGAATAATTGCATTAAATACAAGTCAAAGTCATGGTACAATGTATAGAAACATATTCGTAAATATTCTATTGGATTTGATAAAATATTTAATTTTTGTGCATCAGATTTATTATTATCTATTAAACTTAAATGTGTTGAAGCCACTCCCAACCAAGCTAGGTTTGCTATAATAGGCAAAGCAACCGCTAATACACACATTAGTACTCTATCACGTTTTTTATTATATTTTTCTTTAGGTATAAGTAATGTTAAAAGTGCTAGTGGAACATATACTATTTTGCATAATCCCAGCACAGTTCCAATTACCGCAAGTGTTATTATATTTTTTATTGTAATTTTATCTTTTCCAAATATAAGTTTTAGTAAATAAGCTACAAATAATATACTTGATGTTATAGTTAGTGCATCTGGTGATACTGACGCTATTTGTGACAATGTGGTTGGAATAATTGCTATAAAGAAAATTATATTTTTTCCAAATGGAATTATCTTTATTGCTAAGTATAGTAAAAATACTGATACAAGTAAATTTACTATTCTAGTCATATAAAATATAATTAATAGGTTGTCTGTAAATAAAGACATTATTCTTATAGTTAGTGCTTGAGGTATATATGGTAAAGGCGAATAAACCGCCATATATTCTCCTCCAACAGTGATTGTATTTTCTTCATCTACTTCCACTCCTGCTGACCTTATTACATCATCATAATATGTTGCATTTATATATCTTTCTTCTGTATTGTAGTCTTCATGTAGCACATCAAAAAAGGCTGATGGAATAGTGGTTATAGAATGTTCGTTAATAATTGGCGTATTAAACACTCCTGTTGAAATTTCATATGCCTTAAAGAAATGTGCGTGCTCATCATGACCTCTATACATAGGTATTACAAAAACATATGCTAGTCCTAAAATTAAAACTGTGCAAACAAATAATTTTTCAAACTTGATGTTTTTAAACATTAGTAAATAAAGTGCTAAAATTGAAATAATAGTTATTGCAATTATAGCTACTGTAAAAATAATAGTTGCATATCTGCTATAATAGTAAATTTCAAAGCTTAAAGTTCCAGGTTGTTTTTCTTCGTTTATAGTCAAAGTACCATTTTCATAAGTTTTTTCAGTATTATATAAAACTGGGTTTGAACTACTTTCATTTTCATATGTTATAACTATTTCATATTCTCTATCTTTTGAATTTGATTGCTTATCAAAAGCAAATTTGTATTTAGTATCACTTTGTACAGGCTCATCATAAATACTGTTATATTCAGCTATTATAGTATTATTTTCTTTATCGATTATTTTTATATTAATAGGGTCTGGACTATATGTTCTAAAAGATTTATCAAACCCTATTGCTATTGCCTCTAGATTATTTCTTGTAGAAACAAAACTTTGCCTTACTTCTACTCTTCCATCCAAATAAGGGCTTGAGCCATCTACATTTACATTTTGATTAATTCTTGAAGCTCCCACATTTTCATCACTTTTTAGACTACTATCATATGCTAAATAATCTTCTGTATAATAGCTTCTTTCATTATATATAAAGTTACTATACATAATTACATCTATAACTAATATAATTAAGATAAATACTATAAAAAGTATATTTTTATTTGCTTTATATGTATCTTTAATTTTTTCAATCGCCTTTGCCATATGGAATGTTCCTTTCTACGTTACTTAGAATCTACAATAATGTATGGTGTCTCCAACAAATATAATCTGGTCAGTGCTAAAATCATTCCAATCACATTCTTTAAAACTCATCTCTATTTCTGGATCACCATCCACTTGGACTAGTTCTATATTATTAAAATAATTTATCATATCTATTACTGACCAATCTGGTCCAAATCCTGATATATTTATATCTTTATGTGCCCATATGTTTGGATAAGTATAGTTTAAATTTTTATCACTATAAATACAAATTTTTGTAACTTTGTTTCCTGTTTCTTGTTCATATTTTTTAATTTCTTCACCAATACTTAAGCTATTCATTTTGTCCATATAATTCAATTTATAGTGATCAATTTCTATTTTATTAAATTCAAATAACTGTAGTATAAGCAGTACTGTACAAATTACTCCTATTATAATAATAGGTATTTGTGTTCTTTGCAATTTACTAAGGCCTTTTATATTTTTATTAGTAATATTATTTTGGTTAAGTGTATTAACTAAAATGAAAATGCACATTATTCCTACAATTGCTCCAAATGGATATGTTGACCTTGGCACAAACCATATAGATTCGGTATTTTGCATTAATTGTGGAATTATTGTTATGGCTATAGTTGCAAAGCATACATAAACAATTCCTAGTATCTTTAAAATTTTTGTACTTATTTTATCCTTTTTATTTATAAAAATTAAAACTATTGCTAAAACAAATAATATAGTGATTAGCACAATAAATGTATATTTAGGTAAAATTGTATATGTAGCTAACATTTCTTTTGAGCCACTAATTACTTTTTGTATAGATTCAACAAAATTAATTGCCCCATTTACTCTATCGTTTGAGAAAAATAATCTTATAACTGCAAAATTAATCACTGCTGGTATTCCATATTCCAGCAAAACAACTATATTGTTTATTATAAACTCTTTAATATTTTTTGAGTAAAGTATAATATATATAGTAGATAATGCTATAAATAAGCCTATTACACCTTGGTAACTAAAAGTTGCGAGTAACATAAATACAAAAGTGTAAACTAATGCCTTTTTATCTCCATCTAAAAATTTCACAAACTTGCAAAAAGCTAGTACTGTTAAAAGCACTGTCAAGCCAAATATTCCCTTTTCCATAAATAAGAATAATTCTATAGAAAATGGATTTATTATTGTAATAGTACTAACTAATAGACATATAGCTTCATTTTTTATCTTTTTATTTAATACCAAAAACAAATTATATATAGAAAGAGTAAAGCAAATAATAGCTAGAGCAAATGAGCAAAAGTATATTTTTCCAAATCCTAAACCTATAGCATTTGAAACTTGCCACCAAAAAGCTGTTACAAATCTGCCAGAACTCATAAAGTGAGTAAACATTTTACTTACTGGATCTTGTATAAGACTATAAGTGTCTGTTGCAAAATCCATTTTAATAAATATGCCAAAGAATACTAATGTTATTAGTAAACTAATATATAAATTTCTATCTTTTAATTTTTCTATAATTTTTTGCATTTAAAATTTCCTCACTTTTTGTTACTATTCATTTTATAAAGTCTACAATATATGTTTTGGAGCATTTCAGCGAACATAGAAAATTCGAAATATCACATATTTGTTAATTTTTTTAGTTGTTTCATTATTCCTGTTTTTTGCAAAAATCTTATTATTCCTCTGTACCATTTGTGTTGCCACATTTTTTCTTTAAATAATTCAAACTTATAACCTTCTATGTCATCAATTGAAAATCCAAAATAGCTATTATATTCTTTTGCCTCCCAGCCATATTTTTCTGAAATGTTTATTAATCTATTTGTTATTAATTCTTTGCAAATATCTATATTGTCACTTTCTATTTTCTTTTGCTTATTTGGCTCATTAGCAATATTTTTCAAAATGTTAGACATTCTAATTACCATTTGATCTATAGTAAAACCATTTAAAATCTTTTTTCTACAATTCTGCTTATATTTCTTTAGATTAGCTAATATTTTGTTTATAGCGTCAACATAATTTTGAACTTCTTCTTCACTATAATTGAAATCAAAAATGTCTTCTTCCTCTTGCATACAAGGAACTATAACACCAGTATTTTCATCTATAAGTTCTTTCTGTCCACCTACATCACTTGAAACTACTGGAACACCCATAGCTAAAGATTCATAAGCAGTAAGTGCTAGACCTTCTTTTATTGAGCAGTTTATTGTTAAATCACTTACATCATATATTTCATCAGTTTTATTTGTTCTGCCCATAAAAATCATATTATTTAATAAATTATATTTTTTTGCTGTAGATTTCATTTTATTAAGCAAATTGCCATCACCAATAATAAGTACAACAAAATCATCTCTTGTTTCTTTTAATTTTTTTATAACTTCTAATAATAGCATAGGCCTTTTTTGCTCAGAGATTCTACAAATAAAGCTCATTATGTATTTATCTTTAGGAAGATTATACTTTTCTTTTAATTTATCCCTATCATATTTGCTTGGGTCAAACTTTTTCTCATCAACACCTATATAAACAGTTTCAACTTCTTTTTCATTTCTTCCAAAATGGTCTATTAATATTTTTCTACTATTTTCATTGCATACTAAAGTTTTGTCTAAAACGGATGCTACGCCACTTGAATCTCTTGAATATCCACCATTACGGTTATACCATTCTTCCATATGTACATAATCAATTATTGGTATATTTTGATGTTTTGCTTTTAAATAAGGAAGCATACCATAGCCAAATTCACTATTTGTGTTAAGTATAATATTTATATTATTTTTTTCAATAATATAATTAATAAAAGCAACCCAATATTTTTGGTCTAAGAATGTAGATAAATCATATACTGTGGCATAATCTTCAAATGCCTGTCTATATGTATTTACAGCTGGTTCTGTTGAAATTATTGTTATATCATATTTTGATTTATCTAATCTTGATATAAGGTCAAAATTAAATTGGTCAGCTCCGCCCATAACCATCCAAGGAATAATCATAAGTAAGTTTATTTTGTTATTTTCACTTCTTTTAACTGATGGAATTGATTTTACTTCATCTTTTATAATATCCCAATCATAGTTAAATAAAGGATATTGTTTTGCTTTTATATCTCCTTTAATTGTTTTAGCTGTTGCATTTATTATTTCCATAGCTCTTTCATTGTTTTCTCTAGCACGGTTTAGCTCACTTTCTGCTTTTCTTCTATACCAACAGCCATAATAATTCATATGTACTGGGAAATGACCTTTTGCAATAAGTTTTAGCCATAAATTCCAGTCTTCATAAACATTTTTTTCATTTATGTTAAACCCTTCTACTTCATTAAAATCATCTTTTTTTATCATAGAAGTAATTACTAAGTCATTTTCTTTTTTCATTTTATTAGAATCAAACCATTTATTCCAAGTATATTCAGTTCCTTCAAATCCTATTGAATCTGTATATGCCCAAGAAGCCGTTTGGTTTGTTTCTAAAGTCCAAAAAGCCGTTTCTAAATATGTTTTATTTAGTAAATCATCACTATCACAAAAGACAATGTATTTTGAATTTTTTGCGGTTTTGCTTACTCCATAATCTCTTGCTACAGCTGCTCCGCCATTTTCCTTGTGATGTACTTTTATTCTGCTATCTAATTTTTGTATTTCTTTTAATTTTTCTATACTTTCTTTATCGTTTGAACCATCATCTATAATTAATATTTCAAATGCCGGAAATGTTTGATTAAGCAAACTATTAATAGTTTGCTCTATATGTTCTTTATCATTGTAAAAAGGCATAATAATTGATATAAGTGGTTCTAATCCACTCATATTTTCAAAGTCAATTTTTTCTAGTTTTTTTCCCGGCTCTTTTGAAAAGTCAAAATTCATTTTAAATTCCTTTCTAACATCCCTTTAATTTTTTGTTTTTATTTTCTATATTCAAGCTCCAATATATGTTCTGGAGCGTTCAGTTAAAATGTTAAGAATGAATGCTCCAATATATGTTCTGGAGCGTTCGGTTAAAATGTTAAGAATAAATGCTCCAATATATATTCTTCCGCATTTGCCTCACGGTTTCGCTTACGCGAAAACGCTTGCACGCTCACTTCGACAGATATACTTAGTTATAATTAAAATGCTCACGCTGTCTCAGGTCGCTAAAAGCTCCAGAATATATATTGGAGCATTTATTTAAAGTTCCTCGGCAAATTTTCTTTGAAGCTTATTAAAAATTAGGTACCCCACAATGCAAAGCACTATTCCAATTGCTAATACTATAAGTAAATTTGAAACATCTGGCATTTGTGGTTGCCAAAAAATATCTCTATAACCTTCTATTATGTAGGTCATTGGGTTAAACTTTAATATCCATTGGAAGTTGGCTGGTATAACATCTACCGCATACACAATTGGTGTTGCATAAAAGAATAATTGTAAAAGTACACCAATAAAGTGTTGTAAGTCTCTAAAATATACTGTAACACTTGATACTATTAATGAAATTCCAAGTAATAACACATATTGTACTAATAATACTAATGGATAAAATAATACATATTCATTTAAATGTATTCCATATCCTAAAGTAAATATTAAGATTAATATTGATGATATTAAAAATGTAACTGTTTCACTAGTTACTACTGAAATTGGTAGTATTTCTCTTGGAAAATATACCTTTTTAATAATATTACCATTTTCTATCATTGTAAAAGATGACCTATTAATTACAGTTGAAAAATAGTTCCAAGGTATTAAACCACAAACCATAAATACTACATAGTTTTCTATATCACTTTTCATTATAAGTGGAAATATTATTGCATATACTACAATTTGAAGTAGTGGATTTACAAAAGACCAAAGCACTCCTAAAAATGAGTTTTTGTACTTTCCACCAATATCTTTTTTTATGCTAGTTTTTAGCATTTCTCTATAATCATATAATTTCTTAAATACGTTCATTAGAAGCTCCTTTTGAGTTTTATTTATTAATTCTAATAATTTTTAATTTATATTCATTTATTAGTTTTATGCCTTTTAAGTTGTTTCTTTTAGGTATTCTTCAATTACTTCATCTGTTTTACCATCCATTTGTATAACACCTTTATTTAACCAAACTGCTCTGTCACAAAGCTCTTTTGCTGAGCCTAAACTATGTGTTACAAAAACCATTGTTTTGCCTTCTGCCTTAAGCTCTTTCATTTTTTTCAAGCATTTTTCTTGGAAATGCTGGTCACCAACAGATAAAATCTCATCTACAAGAAGTATATCTGCATCTACATTTATTGCAACTGAAAAAGCTAGTCTCATATACATACCTGAAGAATAAGTCCTAACTGGATTATCTATATAGTTTCCAAGTTCAGAAAACTCTATAATTTGGTTCAACCTGCTATCAATTTCTTTTTTGGTCAAACCAAATATAGAAGCATTAAAATAGATATTTTCTCTACCAGAAAAATCTGGATGAAATCCTGCTCCGAGCTCTAACAAAGAAGTTAGTTTTCCATAAGTAGTAATTTTACCTTTATTAGGATAAATAATTTTAGTCATAAGCTTTAATAAAGTTGACTTTCCGCTTCCATTAACACCAATTAAAGCAACTGCCTCTCCATTTTTTATAGTCAGATTTATATCTTTCAAAACCTCTCTAGTTTCTTTTCTGTTTCTTTTCCAAAATAATAGTTTTTCTTTTAAGCTATTTGCCTTGTCCAAATATACATCAAAAGTTTTATAAACGTGTTCCACAACTATTCTGTTTTCATTATTTTTTTGCATTTTTATTATCCTTTCGTTTTTTATATACATTATTAACAACTTTTTTAAAACAATTTTTGCTTATCTTACAATATAATAGTATAAAAATGTCAGATTGTCAAAATAAATTAGCTATTTTATTAATCAGCTTAAATCTTTTACTATTATATACTTTTTCTAGTTCACTTTTAACATTATCGTATTCTTTTTGCAATTCCTCAATTTTGATTTTCAAGCTTCCTATTTCATTATTTTTTAGTATTAGATCATCTTGTAAAGATTTTATATTGTTCTCATAAAAGTTTACAGTATTTTCTTGTTCTTTTATTATTTCAAAAAGATTAAATAAAGCGTCTTTATTATTTGCATTTTTAGGTTCTTCAAGATAAATATTATTTTCTATATTTAAATTTTTCTTAACAAAATCATAATTAGCTTGTAAATCAATTTTTGAATTTTGTATTTGATTAGCTAATTCTTCAGCAGATGTTTCCTTCAAATCTTCTCCACAAAAACCTTCTTCTGCTTCTATACTAATATTCGACAAATCTATTATTTGCTTAGGTTTATCATATCCAGTATTAACAGCTATTCTCTTTAAACTAACTGCTTCTAATAAAACTCTATCCACTCCAAGGACAATGTCGTTTTCATTAATTAAATCTATAATATTCTCACGTTTTCCCAAAAAAGATATTTTATCCTTGCTTTCTTTTTGGTTTACATACTCTTTAATTTCATCAAATTTATCTCCATCGCCAACAATTTGTAATCTCTTGTTTTCACTTTCATATAAATCAAAAATGTCTATTCCATTTTTTATTGATTGTAATTTATCCATTGATAGTCTTGAAATTAATATAAAAGAATTTCTTTGGTCTATATCTTTAGTAGATTTATATTTCTCCAAATTTATGCTATTATGTAGAACCATCATTTTATCTTCATCTACATTATATCTATTTTTTACATACTCCTCAGCCGTTTTCGAGATTGAAACAACTTTGTATGCATGATTATAATAAAATTTTAATAGCTTTTTGTACACTGGAAATTGTCTTTCATACCAATCAAACATATTTTTTTCATCATTTTTTATTGTTTTTTTTGCATTATGTACATATGCAATATAAGGTATATTTTTTATAATACAAGCTGGTAAAACTGATAAAATACATGGAATTTGGTTTATCAAAACAAGCTCAATATCATATTTTTCTATTATATTTATAATTTCTTTAGCTTTATCCAAATTAATATTATTTTCCAGTGGAAACTCTATTATTTCTTGTGTTATATTATTTTCTTTAAGAGTATTACTAAGAATTCCTTCATCACTAACAATTACACAATTTATCCCTCTTCTTTTATATTCAATAGCTTGGTTAATAACAGAAGTTTCTACACCACCAATTCCCATTTTTTCAAGAAATATCAATATATTTTTCATATTATACATCATTCCTTTCTTGCTTTGCTCAAAGGCACACATAGTGATAAAAGAATATCTTTCAAACTACTCCTTTTCACTCTTTTCTTTAAACATTGCCTTTGTTTTCAAAACACCCGGTATCCACATTATTGCCACAATTATTTTGTTTAATACGCCTGTTACATTTCTTATAGCATGATTTCTCTCTGCCAAAATAGAAAATAATATATAATGCTTATAAATATAAAGTTTTTTCTTTAAAGTAACACCTGTTAAATCCATTTCCAATATTTCTCTAAAATATTCATAGTATCCTAGTGGATTTTTTTGAAATACTTTTTGTATATTTTTTGAATATCCATCTTTTTGATATTCGCATATCATAATTGGCTCATTAATGCATATTACATCATATTCTAAATCCATTTGATGATACATTCTTGCTTCAGTCACAAACTTTTCATCTGCTTCTAATTTATACTCAAATTGCTTACGTATTTTGCTATTAAATACCAAAGCCTTTTCACCTGTTACATTTTCTCTAAAATAAAGGCTAAACATATCACTTCTATGCATATTTTCTGGAAAATTATTTCCCATATTATTTCCATCTTGGTCATATTTTAGAAAAACTAATGCATATATGCTATCTGTAAGCTTGTCCTCATATTTCGCAATAGTATCAAATGCACCAACAGTAAAATAGTCATCAGAATCACATTCTATTATAACATCACCTGTTGCATATTTTACCAGATTGTTTAGTGCTGACATTTTTCCGCTATTTTCTTGATAATAATATTTTATGTCAATTATATTTTGTTTTATAAAATTTGTCACTATATATCTAGTTTTGTCTGTTGAGCCATCATCCATAACTAGCCATTCTATATCTACATTTGAATTATTATTTACTAATATGCTTGTATATAATTTGTTTAATTTATCCCCTCTATTATATGCTGGTGTAAGTATTGATATTTTCATTGTTTTCTCCTAAATTTCTTCTTGTATACTTTAAAGTTATTTATTTCTTCTAGTATATTTTAAAGTTATGTTCAGCAAAATGCTACTAGATTATATTCTTCAAAGTATATTTTTTATTTTTCTTATGATTTTTTCTTGTATTTCTTCATTTGTTTTTTGTAATTCATTATAATTATTTTCTAATTTATAATCTTGCATGGTTTCCAAATACTTAACATTATCGCTCTTAAGCTCCTTTTCAAGGCCTTTTACTATTCCTTCAAAATTATTTTCTAAAACAATTGCCTTGTCGTAGCCTTGCACACATTCTATGGCTGCCGTATTTGTCAAAATAATAGGTTTGTTTAAAATTTTAGCCTCCTCTAGCACCATTCCATAGCCTTCATAATATGAAAGTAAGCAAAAATAGTCACAATATTTTATATATGGATAAGGATTTTCTTTTTGTCCTAATAAAATAAATCTATTTGTTAAGCCTTCTTCATCTATTTGTTTTTGTAAATTGTATCTTTGCGGACCATCTCCCACAATATATATTTTTACGTGAATTCCTTTGTTTTCAAGTTCTTTTTGTGCCTTTATAAATCTATCTAGTGCTTTTTGCTCCACTAGCCTACATACTGTAAGCAAATTTATTTCTTTATTATCATATGGTAAGTCTACTTTTTCATTTGCCTTGTCTAAAACTTTTTTATAATCAATGTAATTTCGAATAACCTCCTCATTTGACTCATTTGCCCATTTATACTCTTTATTAAAATCTTTCTGGTTTTCTTTACTTACAAACACAAGTTTATCGTACTTTTTATAAAGTTTTCCATCTACCCATTTTTTTATTCTTGCTTTTATTCCACTTCCATAGACCTTTGAAATATCATTGTGTATCCAAGCAATTTTTGTATTTAGTTTTTCTATGTTATTTCTAGTATTAGCTGTATTTTGATCAGTATTTGCGTTTTTATTTGCAATCTTGTTATTTAAGCTTGCTCCAAAAAATTTTGTATTAACTAGCTTGTTATTTAAGTTTGCTCCAAAAAGTCTTGTAACAGGACCTTCCAAAAAAGCTATTTCTGCATCAAACCCTCGTCTCATTATTGCTTCATATATTTTTCGCCTGTAAAAAATTAATTTTAAAGAAGCTTTTAGTTTTTGGAATTTGCTTAAATCTTTATATGGTTTTCTATATAGAGCTATCTTTTTTATATTAGAATTTAGCTCATTTTTTAACTCTCCACCATCATATATTGTAAATATAGTTACACTATATTCTTCTGAAAGTCTATTTGCTAAATCTACTAGTACTCTTTCAGCCCCACCAATTGTAAGGCTTGTTATTCCAAATATTATTTTTTTCAAATTATCACCTCTTTTTCACTCTATCTGCTACGTTTTGATGAAATGCGTAAGTCACGTATATTGGAGCATATTATAATTGCAACAACTGATATTACTGCAATTAGCGACGAATTAAAGAATATGTATCCAGACAAATAAGATAATGCAAATATTAAGCCTAATCCCGCAATTGCCATTAAATACGAAGTCTCTAATTTTTGTTTTGCCTTTATTTTTTTAATTACATCTATTAAAGAATAGATAAGTATTGCCAAAAATGGACCTGCATATAACGCAAAACCAAGAATTCCAAAATTAAATAATAAACTTGCAATTTCATTTTCCATAATCATTTCTCTAAAATTAGTTTCAAAGCCGTTTCCAAAGATTATTCCTATTGGGCTTTTTTGTTCTAGCACTAAGTAAAAGTTATATATTAATTGTTGAGTTCTTGTATCATTTCCTGCTAAATTATGCTCATTTGCAAAATCATTTAATTTAAGTACCGCTTCTTGCTGAGCTTCAGACATAAAGCCATTTTCAAGAGTTCCATTTAATATACTATTTTTTATTTTAAGCATATCCCCTGTCATGTGACCAACTTCACCTGTAGACTCATCTATAATTGTGTATTGTGATTCATTCATTTGATTTCTTCTTTTTAAAGTATTTGAACCTACTAATCCAACTGTAATTACTGCAACTGCTAGTATCACAAACCCTATTATAGCAACTTTATTTTTGCTAAACAATACTTCAACTGCAATAAATACAGCAACTGCTAAAAAGAAACCTATAAGACCAACTCTTGTGCCTATTAATGCCACCAAATACACTCCTACTAAAAGTAATACTATAATTGTTGGTATTCTATACTTTTTATCTTTTATTAATGGCAAAATCAAAAATGTAGAAATGCAAAGAATTGCACTTAGACTATTTCCAGACTCAATCCACCCTTTGTAACCTATTTGCTCCTCAGGATATGTATATGATGATGTGCCTGTAAGTATTGCTAAATAAATACTTACAATGTATATTGAACACATAACTAAAATGCTAATTCTTAAGTTGTTTATTTTATTTACGCTTTTATCCTCTACAATTTTATTTTCATGAGTTGTTTTTATTTGATTAGAGCTTATTGGTTCGTTTGTATCCAAAGAAGTTTTTATTTCTTCATTATTTATTTTAGGTTCTTTTCTCCAGTTTTTATTAATAAAAATATAGTAAAAAACGACAAGGTTAAACACCAAAAAAGTATAATTCACTACATACTGTAGTTCTTGGGCTATGCCACCATAAGAACAACCTGTTAAAAAAATTTTTGTAACAGCAAGATGTATAGCTCCATAAACTACATAAATAGTAGCAATTCCCGCTAATATAAGTTTATGTTTTTTATTTGCCTTAATAAAAATATAAATAGCAAGTATAACTGGAATTATTGGCCTTATAAAGGTTGATATAGATATGTTTGTATCAAATGTATTTCTAAATAAGAAACTTGCTATATCTAGTATTGGGCAAAGTATTATGTAAAAATATATGATGTATTCTTTTTTTAGTTTTTTGATTTTTGTCATAATTATTATTCCTTTTATATTTTGTGTTAATCTGGGGACGCTCCTGTCAATGGGGATGTCAATGGGGACGTCCCTTTTTGACACGTTAGTGTCAAAAAGGAGCGTCCCCATTGACAGCGTCCCCATTGACACACATTACCTCCAAAATAGTCTTAGCACTTTTGTATAAATTTTGAATGTTGTATTAGTCATTGTTTTCATAAACAATCCATTAATAGTATTATTTTTCTTAAGTAACTCATTTTTCTTCCAATTAGGAAATTTACCATTTAAGTTTTGCCAAGTCTGTTCTAACAGCAATTTCCTTGTAACTTTATCTGGAATTTGTATCATCCTTTTAAGTGAACTACATAGTAAAAGTCTAGCACACGTGTATTCTATTTGAGTTTCATATTCGCCATATAATCCTATTTTTTTATAATACTCTATAACATTGTCTAGTACTGTAAAAATTTGCTTTGTTTTAGCTCCTTGCTTATTTACTATTGAATCTTCTCTTTGAACGTAATATATAAGCGGTTCTTCTACGAATGCAAAACTATTTACATATGGTAATAATTTATAAAAAAATTCTACATCTTCATAATATAAGCCAACTGGAAATTCCAGCTTGTTATTTATTATAATATCTCTTTTTATCAACTTATTCCAAGCAACAACTCTAGCCTTTTCAAACATTTCTTTTTTATCTTTGTACCTATATCCTGTGTCTATTTTTTGGCGATCTGGATATTGCCAAATAAAGTCACATTCAACATAGTCACTATTTGTAGCTTTTGCTTTTTCATACATTTTTTGATATGTAGTTCTGTCTGCATAATCATCAGAATCCAGAAATGCCACATATTCACCAGTTGCATAAATTAGTCCAAAATTTCTAGCACTAGATAGCCCTCCATTTTCTTTTGTTACATATATTATGTTGTTGTGTTTTCTTTTAAACTGCCTTATTATTTGCTCAGAATTATCTTGAGAACCATCATTTACTAATATAATTTCTAAATCATCTAAAGTTTGATTTATTAATGATGTTAAACATCTTGTTATATATTTTTCAACATTATATACTGGAACTATAACACTAACTTTAGGCATTTTTGTTTTGCCTCCTTTGCAATCATTAATTTATGGTAATCTATTTTTCTATACAAGCTTAAACATTTTATATAAATTTTTGTTAAGAAAATTTTAAATACATTTTTATGTTTATAAATAAGAGTACTTTTTTGATTAATTGTTTTAAATTTCTTGCTTTAATATTTTTATATATCTTTCTTTTTTTAAGTTCATCAAGGTACCATTTTTGTGCTCTTAGATATTGTTCATTTTTGCTCTCACTTTCAAGCTTGTCCTCTATATCTTGCTCATTATCATTATAATTTTTTTGCAATCCTTCATTAATCAATTTCTTTTCTGTGCTTTTTGAAGTATCATTAATATCTTTGTGCTGTATTTTACTCTCATTAACATTTACTTCAAACTCACTAACCTTAAGCAAAATCGCATTTGTGCAATATATTTTTACATTTTCTTTAGTAAATTGGCTTAGATTATAATTTCCTATTGTGCTTAAAATGTTATCATAATGAAAAAGTGCATCTTTAGCCTTTTTTATAGTTTTAGACAAATTTTGCTCCCTCATTATGCTATTTTCTGATTGAACATAATAATAAACATAATCATTTGTGGATACTACTTTGTTTGCTTTAAGTATAAGCAATGGAAGCAATCCAAAATCTTCGTGATATCTTCCAGTTTCAAACTTAAAGTTATTGTCTGTAAACAAACTCCTTTTTATAATGTATGACCACAAAGTGTCTAGGTATTTGTCTGTAAAACATAGTTTGTTAAAAGCATCTTCACCTGTTGTTATTTCAAATGTAGCACCTTCAATTTTTTCTATTTTTTCGCTTTCTACAATTATGTTCTGAGCCTTACTGTTTTCCTCATTTTTTCCTTTATCTTCATTATTTATTTGGCAGTCTTCAATGCTCGCTTTATTGTTTACTTTGTTATTAATAATGATGCCTTTCCTTTTAATTAAATCTACATCTTGAGCCATATATTTATCAACATTTTCAAAGTAATTGCTAGCTACGTAATCGTCACTGTCTACAAAAGTTATGTAGTCGCCACTTGCCTTTTCTATGCCAAAATTTCTTGAGTCTGCCACACCAGAATTAGGCTTGGTAAAGTATTTGATTTTATCTGTTGCAAAAAGCTGAATAACCTCTTCAGTATTATCTGTTGAGCCATCATTAATAAGTATAATTTCATAGTCATTATACTTTGTGTCTAATATTGAATTCAAACATCTTTCAATAGTTTTTTCAGCATTATATGCAGTAATAATGATACTAATTTGTGGCATTATATATTCCTTTCATGTGTTAATGTCAATGTCAATGGGGACGCTCCTTTTTGACATTATCAGCGGGGACGCTGTCAATGGGGACGCCCCTTTTTGACACTATCGTGTCAAGCAAGGGACGTCCCCATTGACAGCGTCCCCACTGACAGCGTTCCTATTGACACATAATTTTCTTAACTTTTTCTATTATTTCTTCATTAAACTTTTCTGGGTCAAACTTATCTGTTTTAATTCCTTTTTCTAAGAAATTTTTCATTCCTCTATACACGCCTTTTGCTGAGTTTTCCACAACTTGTCCAAACTTTCCATCTATATCTTTTTTGCTATCTGATACATCTGTTGTAATTATAGGGAGCCCTAATATTTCAGATTCCACAAATACTACAGGATACCCTTCAAATTGTGATGATAATAAAAAGCAATCACTTATTTTAAAATATGGATATGGATTCTTTTTAGCTCCAAGCATTATTATATTATCTAATTTCCTCTCTTTGATGAGCTGTTCATAATCCTTGGTATTTGTTCCTTTACCTACCAATAAAACTTTAAACTTAAATCCATTTTTATTTAGCTTTTCAGTGGCATCTAATATTCTAGAAATTTGCTTTTGCTTTTCATCGTGTCTACCAACATTTATAAAGATTGGAACTTTTGTTTCTTTTTTGCTTTGTTTTTCTGTCTCTTTTTTAGCTAATTTGTTTAATTTAATATTAGGGTAATCTTCTCCAAAAATCTTTTCTAAATCTTCATCTGGTATTTTTTCATTAGCCAACTTGTATATTTTTTCATAATCTATCAAATTATTACAAACCGTTGTCAGCTTGGTTAGCTCTGGGAATTGTGCAATAAACACTTTTTTATCCAAATTTGAAACAAAAACAATCTTTTTAAACTCTTGTATTTTCAAACTCTTAAAAAACTTTCTATATTGCTGTATATCATTATCATAAAAATTCATATAATTGTTATGTATCCAAATCGCATTATTTTTACTAGCAGTTCTTGCCACAAACGATGCTGGCATACTATATGTAGCAAAGTCTGCTGAAAAATCAAACTTATTTTTATATTTTAATTTAAAACTTAATTGTTTGAAAAAATTTACAACTTTTCTAATAGGGCTAAATTTTATACTACTTGGTGTGAATGTTATAACTTTTATATCTTTTGGTAAATCCTCTAAAAATACCCCTTGCTTTTTTTCTAGCACTAGAGTAATATCATAATCTTTAACTAAATATTTGAGTAAAGTAAGAAGTGCTGTTTCAATTCCACCAACATCTAGTGAATACGCTGAAAAGAGTATTTTTTTCATTTAAGCCTCCCTAATTATTTCTATATTATTATATTCCAAAAATAGTCCAGACTCAATTACACCTGTAATAGCTTTTACTTGTTTTTCCAAGTCTTTTTCTATTTTATCAAATTTTACATCTAGTATTCCATTGTTATTTTCTGTAAAGCCTCTATACGTTATATCTTTAGCTCCTAATTTTTCAAGCTCTTTTGACACATATTTTAGAGCTTGTGGAAATACCTCTATTGGAACTTTGCATTTTTGACCTAAGTAATCTACTATTTTTGTGTTGTCAACTAATATGTATGTTTTTGGAGACGCTATTATATTTAACTTTTCTTTAAACATAGCTTTACCTTTGCCTTTAATTAGCCATTTATTCTTAAGTTCTGCTTCATCTGCTCCATCAAAAGCCCAGTCTATCTCATTTTCAATCAAGTTACCTATTTTAATACCATAATGCTCGCAAACTTCTTTTATTTCATTTGAAGTTGGAATAGCTGTAATGTTCAAATTTTCTTTCTGAACCTTCTCTCCTATCTTTACAGTTGCTATATATGAAGTTGTGCCAGAGCCAAAACCTATAGTTTGGCCATCCTTTACTTTATCTATTATTTTTTCTGCTAAAGATTCTTTCACTTCTTTATTTTCTATTTTTTCTATATCTATTGTAAACAAGCTGTTTTGGCTGTTGCTTAAACTGCTGTTATTATTAGTCATTTATGTTTCCTCCTATTGCTAAGCTTTTTGTAATTTAGATATTTTTTGATTAAATTCCCTATTATATTATCATAAAAAGATTTTTTTAACAATAGAAAAATAAAGAAATGCAGAGATTTATTTCTCTGCATTTTTTTACTTTCGCATATGTCAAACAGGAGCGTCCCTATTGACAGGAGCGTCCCTACTGACACATCAACTTACACTTTTTCTACATGTCAAATGGGATGGTTCTAATTGACACTATTCTGCTATTTGATATGGACTTGAGCTACTTCCATCTCCTGAATCTAACTGAATGCTAGCACTCAATGAAACGACAATTCGAATGCAACGACTATCGCTTGTTGATGCTAAATAGTTCGAGCCAAATAAAACATTACCATTAAGATTATTTCCGTTTACATATCTAATTCCAAAATTTGCAACAGATGCACTAGTGTTTACATATCGTGAAGCAACCCAATATGTGTTTCCGGAATGAATTAAATCATAAAAAATACTATTATCATAATAGCCACTACTTAACGATTGATTATAAAAAGTCTGTGTTACTGTTAATGATGTTCCCTGATTAGCATCTTCAGTGGTTGGTCTGCTATAATAACTATCACTTGGTTTTGCTCCATTTGTATTTACAACAGTAGTACTTATTCCTGAACCGACCTCGTATCTATATAAGTTTGGATAACTACTAAAGTTCTGAATTGTATACGTTTTAGTTTGTCCCCAAGCCACACTTGAAGCATAGCTATGCACATATTCTAATCCTGCACTTGTCATATGATTTTCTATATCCTCTATGTTTATGCTTCTTGCTGTAACGCCTAAACTATCATTGCTATAAAGACTTGCAGATATATCATTTAGCAAATATACTGCATTATTGTATCCCACAGCATTACTAAATATTATGCTTGTAGAGGTTGGTGTTTCACTTATTAAATCTACTGTTCCATCATCATTTACGCTTAATACTCTCCACTTAAAAGATTGTTGACTTATTGTTTGATTTCTACTATATCCACTATATGATGATGATAGTGAATAACTACTTGCTGAATCAGGTGTATATGCTACATAGTCTCCAATTTCTAGGCTACCTAGATTTACAATCTCCTTCATTGTTCCAGTAATCTTTTTTCCATCCACATAAGCCGTTTTACCTTCTAAAATATCCTCCGGAGTTGCTGTTGCATCTGATGTATCTAAGCTCTCTAATGTTCCAGTAACTCCACCGAGTGTTATTCCTTTTTTAATATATTCTGGCAATAAATTTCTATTGCTTGAGCCACTATTTGACGACTCGTAACTATTATTTGCAATATTATTTCTTATTACATTTGCTCCTATTATTAAACCTAATATCGCAATTATAGTAGCTATTGATATTAGAATTATTAGCTTTTGTTTCTTATTTAATTTTCTCATTTTTAAATCTCCTTCCGTTTTACTTGTGTCAATAGGGACGCTCCCTTTTGACACAGTTATATGTCAGCATTTCAATTGGATGCTTTTTAAGGCTGTTGTGCAAGTAAATAGATTGTCTCCATTTGTCGTAAAGCACAAAAAAACTATGCACTTTAAGCGAATTTTTACGTTCACCTAAAACACATAGCTTTGCTACGTTTACATAAGTTTATTCTATTAAACCCTACGATATATATATATATATGTACAGCCTCAAGGGTTTCAGCGATTTTTGTTATCATTTTTTACTCCTTGCTTTTTCTTAATTATATATTTTTAAAGCTATTTTTTCAACGGAATTTTTTATTAAAAATTTGTGTCAAAAATTAGCATACCAATTGACATTTTGAAATGAACCCTCATTATTAAACTTTTAATCTAATAATGAAGGTTCGTTTTAAATTTTATCTCTACATTTAATTCTCATCATATCTATTTTTCTATTAATTCCTTTAGTTCATTTGCTGTTATATTCAATATTTGACATATTTGCTCATCTGACATTTTTAGTTCTTTCATTCTTTTGGCATTCTCTTTTTTCTCGGCTTTTCTGCCATCATCTATACCGTTGTTTTTTTCCTTCCTTTAATCCGCTCTTTCCTTCCTTCTTCTTTTGCATACGCTACTCCACTGTCATAGTTAAACTTTGCCATTGCTCTTGCTTCGATTATTTCTC
>CAMMLF010000003.1 GCA_946497585.1 uncultured Clostridium sp. | reverse complement strand
TGCAAACTACGGTGTAAGCATAATAGCAGTCGGAAAATGGAAATAAAAGAAGAAAAGAGGAAAATGTAATGAGTGAAGAAGAAAAAATCGCAAATGAATTTGAGACAGAAGTAGAATACACAAAAGAAGTTGCTGGAAGAGTAACAGAATAGGGGGATAAAATGGAAGAGACAGAATTAATAAAAATATTGACTTCTATTGAGGACAGAGCAAAATCAAACACAAAAAGAATAGATAATTTAGAAGTAAAAGTTGAAGATATACATGAATTAGCAACATCTGTAAAACTTCTAGCTTCTGAAACAAAAGCAATGCGTGAAGACGTAAACGATATGAATAACAGACTAAAAATAGTTGAAGATAAACCACTTCAAGAATATGAAGAGTCAAAAAAAGTAATACGAGATAAAGTAATAATTTTTATTGCAACAATAATTTTGACATATATAGCTTTTAAACTAGGATTAAAAGAATTTTTATAAAAAGAAAGGAATTGTGAAAAATGAAAAAAAGAAATAAAATATTGGTAGCAATTGCTTGCATATTAGCTGTATTTGCTGTACTAGCTAATATTTATATAAGTGAAGAAGCAGGCAAAGCAATAGAAACAGTGCAGAATATTGTAATTAATGAAATTGATATAACTGAAGAACAAGAAGAAAATGCAATACTAGAAGAATCAAAAGAAAATGCTTCTACAACAGAAATACAAGATTTGAGTGTAGAAGAAGAACAACAGCTTGAAGAACAAGAAATAGAAAGCGAAGCGTTTGAGCTTCAAGGAAATATAGCATATGAGGGCGACAGAGCAAAAAGTTGGGATGTAGAACTTGGAGACTATGCAGGTCTTACATATTATTCTCAAGTTGATAACAGGTGGAAAAATCATGTATATACCGCAATAGGAGACAATAGTCAAACTATTGGAACATCAGGTTGTGGACCAACATCTGCAGCAATGATAGTCTCAAGTATCAAAGGAACAATTACTCCAGATAAACTTGGAGATTTGTTCGTTGAAAATGGATACAGAAGTGCAAATAGCGGTACATACTGGAGTGCATTTCGTGCTGTAGCAGATGAATTTGATATAGAATATCAAGAAACATCAAGTTTTGATACGGCAATAGAAAAATTAAAGAACAATAACTATGTTGTATGTTCTGTTGGAAATGGCTTATTCACATATGGAGGACATTTTATAGTTCTTGTTGGAATTGAAAATGACATGATAAAAATATATGACCCTTATCTATACAATGGAAAATTTGATACTTCAACAAGACGTGGAAAGGTAACTGTAAGTGGAAATACAGTATATTGTAGCATAGAAAATTTTGAAAGATATGCAAATTTCAAAGGATTTTTCTGCTATGGATATGATGCAAAAGAAATAATAAAAGAAAATACAACAGATAGTCAAGTAACAACTAATACAAATATAAAAAATACAGTTGGAAATGAATATAAAATAAAAGCTACAAAATTGTACACAACATCAGACATGATAACTGGATACAACTACAAAAAGAATACAAAAGTAGTTGTACTAGAAAATGTAACATCAAAAATTGACAAAGTAAAAATTCTAAAAACTGGACTAATTAGATTTATATATAACAGTGATTATATAAGTACAACCTCAACTACATCAAATACTACAGTTTCAGCAAGTGTAGCAGAAAATAGAACATATACAATAGCAAGAGCAACAAAAATGTATACAAGCTCTGCTATGACTCGCGGATACAACTACAAAAAAGGCACAAAAGTAGTTGTACTAGACAATATTTCAAGTAGCATATCGAAAGTAAGAGTAATAAAAACTCGGACTCATAAGATACATAAATGCTAAATATTTAAAATAGGAGGACATAGTAATGCTAAATAAAAACGACGTAAGCCTTATGGCTCTACACACACACACACAATATAGTTTAGAAGATTTCAGCATGAGGAGGTGGAACTCATGCAGACAATGACAGAACAGTTAGAAAAGCTAGAACAAAAAACAGTAGAAAGTACATACATACAACAAGCTACATCAAATACATATCAACTCCAAAAAGAAAAAATATATCTTGTCGCTATATCAAGTATTTCAAATGGAAATGCACAATCAATGAATGCGTGGCTTGTAGCAACAGGACGAACTATAGAAAATACAGGATTTGTGCAAAGACTCTGTGGGGAAAATTACGGTTGTACACTAGACGGATTGCTTCTTTCAGTCACACATAATTATTATAGCTTGGTTTCTGTTACAGAACTATAATCAGAGCAAAAAAAGCTCTGCTTATTGACATAAAAAAATATTCATGCTAAAATAAATAATAGATATATAATTCCATTCGGAGAAAAGGCTAGGTTGGGGCAACTTAGCCTTTTTATTTTAGTTTTTTATATTTCCACCATAGTGGATAAAAAGTATGCTATAAAAATTTTAGAGCATACTAAAGACAAGGTGGGGATAAATGAGAATAGAGATTTTATTAAAAGATTTAAGAGAAAGAAAAGGATATAGTTTAGAACAACTTTCTAGACTAACTGGAATATCTACATCTCATTTAAACTATATAGAAAGAAATGAAAAAGAGCCAAGCTTGAGCTATGCTATTATAATTGCCAAAGCATTAAACATTAAAATAGAAGAATTATACAAAATAGTACAATAATATAATAAAAGTACTATTTTTATATTTAATAATAAAAAAAGCATACTTTTATAAAATATCCTCCATAGTGGACAAAACTTAAAATATTTTTATATAGAAGTTATTAAATTAAAAGAAGGTGTCTATATATGGAAGATAGAAAAACAAAAGAAATAGTAAAAGACAAAATAATTATAAAATGTATGAAAAACATTTGCAACTATTATAATAAAAACTATGATATAATATTAGTATATTTAAAAATACAATAATTAAAGAATAAGAAAAAAATTACATAAAAATATAATAACTTTTACTGTAAGCTCCACCATATGGCTTTAGTTATTACGCTTTATAGGTAAGCTCTAAAACTCCTTCATCTCTAAGAAAATCTATTCTATCTATAATTAAATGTGAGACCTCATATTTTCTATTCATATCAATTTTATCGTCTGTCAATATCTTGTAAACTGTTTTTAATTGCTCTTGAATTTTTAATTCTTCATTTTTTTTATCTTTTAACTTATTCAATTGGTTAGTTATCATATCATTTTGAATTTTTAAATAATTTTTGTTTTCTTTGTATTCTTCTATTGTATCAATTCCATTAATATAAGCTTCTTTGCAACGACGTTCTTTTTCTTTAAGTTTTTCTAATTCAGATAATAAAGTATAAGCTTCACTGTTATTTTTTTGTTTTATGGCAAGTTTAGAAGTTATGTTTATTCCATTTGTAAAATCACTTTTTATTTGTTCCAAAATAGCAGTTTCAATATTGCTTAATTTAACTAGTTGGCTTTTTAAACATTTACCTTTTACATATCCGTTACATTGATAGAAATCTTTTGTATTTCGCACTAGTGTACTTCCACAAATCTTACATTTTACGAGACCATTTAGCCAATGTATGTTTGGTGTTGATTTAAAATATCTTTTGTGTATTTGTCTGTTGTGATCAATAATTTCATTAGCCTTTTTAAAAATATCTTCATCTACAATAGGTTTATGCTGTGATTTTTCTATTATAGTATTTTCAGATTTTTCATTTCGTTTTAGTTTTCTGCCTGGAGTCCAGCGTGCATAACCAATATAAACAGGATTCGTTAATAAGTATTGAATAGTTCTATTTTCAAATTTATTTCCTCTATGAGTTCTATATCCTAAATCATTTACATATTTTGCTATTTGCAATATATTCATTTCTTTATTTGTGAATTTTTCAAAAATTAATCTTACAATATTAGCTTCGTCTTCAACAATTTCAAGAATACCATTTTTTATAGTGTAACCGAAAAGGAGGAGCAGCTTGATACTGTCCTCTAGTTGCTTTTTCAGTCATACCCTTTTTTACTTCATCAGACAAATTAAGAGAATAGTATTCTGCCATAGCTTCAAGCATAGCCTCTAATATAACAGAAAACTTATCATCTTCAATTGATTCTGTAATGGATATAACTTTTATATTACATTCTTTTTTTAAAAGGGATTTATAGACAACGCTATCTTCACGAGAACGAGCAAATCTGTCAAATTTATGTACAAGAATTACATCAAATTTTTTTGGCTTTGATTTAGCAACTTTAATCATTTGTTGGAAAGCAGGACGTTTATCAGCTTTTCTCCCAGAGATACCTTCATCAATAAAAATATAGTCGTTATCTAATAAGATATTGTTATTTTCAGCATATTTTCTTATAGCTTTTAATTGAGCATCTGGACTAAATTCTGTCTGGTTATCAGTTGATACACGAATGTAGCAAGCACCTTTTAGCATATTTCCTCCTTACATTTATAATAATTTATAGCATTTTTCATATAATCTTCTGTAACTTCAAAATATTCTGCTAAACCATAAATTGTATTGACTCCGGCTTAAGATAGCATTTTTCATAGAAGTAAAAGGAATAAGCACATTATAACTCCATTTTTTTGCACGATATTCCTGTTTATCTATCAATATTTTATCTGTACATAAAGCAGGATAGGTAGCTCCGTATGTAATAATGACCCAGTTCCTCTGCTAAAGTACATTTTTCTTCTATGTAAGTTTTTAATTTGTTATAGTTCAAACCAATAGCATTTATTTTATTATAATTTAGGTAAATTCCATTACAATTTTCTATATACCAGTCATATATTTTAATATTTTCTTTTTACTTATTTTTTATATCTTCTAGTAGTTGTATTATTTCAGCGATAGCTCTAAAAGCTAAAGAAAATATAAAAGTACTAACTAATATGAAAATTCCATAAAAGACATTTAGTATAAGACCAATAACTCCTGAAATACAACCAATAGTTATAATGGCTATGACAAATCCTTTGATAATACTTGCTAACTGATTTTCACTATGATGTATTTCTTGTGATGTTGCTCCATATTTTTTGATACAATCTGCACAGAATCCATTTGTTAATTCACTTTCCATACATTCTCTTCCACATTTTCTACATTGCATAATAAAACATCTCCTTTTTTTAAATTTATTAATAAAAGTATTAATTGCTTATTTTCTCCTTTTCTTTCTTCTTATTTCTTCAAGCTATCAATGAAAATGCTGATTTTCCTATACAATAAAAAAGAGGAGAGTTGCAATGAACTCTCCAAAATCTTCTTATGACCGCCATATTATTTACATAATATGAGGCTAAATCTTAATTAGATTATACTATATAATATGTTCATTGTCAAATAAAATATACATTATTTATAAAAATACTTATTTTGTATATAATTTTTTTATTTTGCTATCTATTAAATCTAATGCTTGATTAGATAACTTGATTTTAGAAAGAAAAGAACTATTATAAATTCGCTGTTTGCTTATAGTAGTTATTTGCTGTACTAAGGCAATACTTCCATGTTTCATTTTCAATATTTCAGTTTGCAATTTTGTTAAATATTCTAATTCCTGTAATATTTTTTCTAGCTGTTTGATGTCTTCTTCTTTGTCTACGTTATCAAACTTTTCTTTCCATTTCTTATATTCTTTATTGCACATATTATTTAATGAAATATATAAGCCATCTCCCAAATTAACGCAAGTATTATCATTATATATTTTATTTTTCTTTTGAGAGGTTAAAGGTATTATATTTAAAGTACCAGAGTATGGGTTATCATTTTTATTTAAAACGATACAATAATGTAGACCACCTAATTCATTACCAATATTAAAGCCTAAGTTAACTTTTATTATATCTCCACGCTTAAAAGTTTTTAGCTGTTTTATGTCAAAAGTTTTTTCGTTATCGTGATAATTAGAAAAATCAGTAATCCAATAAGCTAATAAGTTACTCTTTTTATATTCTGATAATTCAATATGTTTGTTAAATGAAATATCTAATCTTCTTAAAGCACTATCTTTATGTACAATAGCTTTACTCTTTTCTTCTCCAATTTCAACTTGTCCTTTTAAAGGTTTGTTTGTTGCTATTTCTTCATTTTCACTCATATAATTACTCCTTGTGTCATATATTCATTTTTCTATCTTATATGTATCAAAATTTTTACTATTTTTAGTTTAAAACTTTATTTGATATATATTGACCTAAAGATTTTATATCTGTTTGTGAGGATAATTCAAATCTAACAGTTCCTAATCCACTTATTGTAATATCGAGTTCAGAATCCAAATCAAGAGTTCCAGATGTTTCAATAGAAAATACTTGTATTTTTGAGTAAGGTATAGAAGTGTAATCTACTTTTTTTCCAGTTATACCTTGAACATTAACTGAAACAACTCTTTTATCTGTAAAAATTAGCTTGTCTCTCATAGAAGTAAATGCAAATGCAATTTCCTCATTTGAAGCCATAATAGCTTTAATAACTGATTCACCTTCTTTTATAGAAAAAGGTTTTAATTTAATAATATTTTTGTTTGTAAAATCAATCATATCAATTTCTCCTTTAAATTTATTTGATTTTTATATTAATAACTAGATTTGAAAAAACTCTTTATTTAATTATCTTTTTTATCATTTTGATTTTTAACAAAGAGAGCGAAATCCCTTATTTGTTTTTTTTGCGTTTCCGTCAACGCTTCATATTCTTCTTTTGACATACCTATCATAGCTTCATTTAGTAGATCATCTATTTGTTTACCTGGATTTCTTATATCAGATTTTCCAAGTAGGTAGTCTGTTGATACTCCAAAGTATTCGGCAAGCCTAACTATATATTCATCTTTTAAAGGAACTCTACCAGTTTCCAGTTTGCTTATGCCAGCGATTTCTAAACCTAATAGTTTTGCTAATACATCTTGATTTATATTCTTTTCTTCTCTTAACAGTTTTATTCTATTACCTAACATAAGCAAAACACTCCTTAATATGTTTTATTCTACCGTACTATTTGTAAAATCAATCATATCAATATCTCCTTTAAATTTTATTTAATTTTTAATATTAATAACTAGCTTTGAAAATCCTCTTTATTTAATTATCTTTTTTATCATTTTGATTTTTAACAAAGAGAGCGAAATCCCTTATTTGTTTTTTTTGCGTTTCCGTCAACGCTTCATATTCTTCTTTTGACATACCTATCATAGCTTCATTTAGTAGATCATCTATTTGTTTACCTGGATTTCTTATATCAGATTTTCCAAGTAGGTAGTCTGTTGATACTCCAAAAAATTGAGCCAACTTCAATATTAATTCGTTATTAGGTTCTCTTTTATTTGTTTCGTACATACCAATAGAACTAGGGGATACCGACATTTTATTTGCCAACTCTTCTTGTTTTAAACCTAATTCTTCTCTTAAAATTTTTATTCTATTACCTAACATAAACACCTCCAAGTACAATTATATTTTATCACACAAATTGTGAAAAGTAAACATAATCCACGAACTGTGAAAGAAATATAAAAATTTTTTTAAAAAAGTATTGACAAACCACAAAAAGTGATATAATATAATCACAGAATGTGAAAAGAGGTGATGTATAAATGGAAGAATTAAAAGAGTTTAGAAAGTCTTTAAAGCTTACAAGCCAAGAGTTTGCAGATAAAATAGAAGTATCCAAATCATTATATGAAAAAGTAGAGAATGGATTTAGAAAGCCAAGTAGAGAATTTACAACAAAATTAAAATCAAAGTACCCTCAATTTGATGTAAATATTTTTTTTACAACATAAAATCACGAAACGTGAAATAAAAGCAAATGAGGCGAGATAAGTGAATAAAGAAAAATTAGAAAAACTTTTAGAAAGTGAGCTAATATGAATCACATTAAAAAATTTAGAAAAAAGAAAAAATTATCTCAAAGTGATATAGCAAAAGAATTGGGAATAAAACAAAATACATTTTCACAATGGGAAACAGGAAGAAGAAAACCCGATGTTATGCAGGCAATAAAATTGGCAGATATATTAGAAACAACAGTAGAAAGTTTATATAAATAGAAAATACTAACCATAGTGTCAGTATGATTAGTATAATCCCATATTTGTATATCTTAAACTCTTGCAACTATTAAAACTATTGACATACACCTTTTTTTGCCAGGATGGTTACCTCATATTCAATAGTAAACTGGAACGCTAGATTTACGAGGCGCGACCTCGTGCCAATTTCATTTCTTTTAATAAGTATTATAACTGACACTTATAATTTCTATGAAAGCTCTAGTACTTAATCAGTTATGGCTCTGATATATGTAATTATTACCCCGTAGCATACTAGAATTTTAGATTTTAAGCTATCCAACTGAAGCTTAACAGTATCCACCGAAAAGCAACACTAATTTTTAAGAAGCAGGGTAAACTCAATATTTTTGTCATGACGCATCAGTCCTTTCATAATTAAATTTACCCACTAGGGTTTATATGGATAATTATATATCACAAAAAGAGATAAAAGTAAATAGAAAAAAACAAAGGAGGCGAGATAATGGAAGAAATAAAAGAACAAGAAGCCAACAATTTGATTGAAAAAAGTAAGGAAGAAATAAGATTATCCACAACACAAGGAGTAAATTGATATGAATAGCAAATTACCAGTTGGATACACATTAGATGAAAAAGGAAGATTTGTACATGAATTAAGTGAGACAGAAGTGAAAGAAATGATAAAAACAGACAATATAATATTTATACTATCTGTTTTAAATGTATTGCAGGCAATACTTATATTCATTCTTGTATATGCTCATTTCTGTAATCATTAGCAATCCTAAATTTTAAATGAAAAGTTTTAGATTTTTGAACGGTATTAATTCTAATATCAAATTTGGAAGGAAGTTCTTTTACATTATTGAAAACTAGGTATCCTTCTAATGTAGCCAAAGGTTTTAGGGTTATTAAAGGCTGTAGTATAGGATAATCAAGAGCTTGTGTATTACAAGAATAAGGAACATTAGATTTGTAAGTAAAGTTAATTGGTATAGAATCATTAATTTTTGAAGAGCTATCTAATATGTAGTTATTATTTAAGATTATATCATTTATGGTTGTAGGATTTTTAGATTTATTGACTAAACGAACTAATATGATTAAAGTATATAAATTTTTATCATAAGAATACACAATATCGCCGTATTCATTAATATAGTTATTAGTTTTAGTTAAAGTTATATAAGTTTTCTTTGGGTCTATAATACTTAGTTTTAATCTAAAAAATTCATTTATAGCTATACATGTAGATAGAACAGCACTATATGAAGCAACAATAAGAGCTAACAAAGCAATTGCATCAGTAATATCCATATTAACACACCTCGCTTTCGAGGTAATTATAACAAAAAATAGCAAATTGTACAAACACTTTAAATAGAATATAAAGAGGTGTTAAAAATGAAAAAGGAAAGAAAGTTTAAAGTAATAGTAAAAAATCCTCCAACAGAGGAACAAAAAGCAAAAATGATTAAAAGAATAGAAGAATATTTAACTATGATTTATACAAAGTAGAAAAAGGAGTAAAACAAATGATTAAATTGTTAGATTTTATGGCATGTACAGGAGTTGTTTTAGCAGAAGTATTATTTGCTTTAATAGTAGCTTTTATAGTACAAGCTATATTTTACAGAGTTTTCAAAATTAATCTTTATAAGATTATATTAAATAAATTAATTAAATAAGAAAGGAGAAGAAAATGTTTTACAATAGACAAATTATAGAACTAGAACATCAAAAAGAAGTAAAAATATTACAAAATCAAGTAACAACAAGAAATCAAATAATTAAAGTACAAGATGAATTGATAGTACTTTTAAAAAATCTTCAAGAAGATAAACAAGATACAATAAACGCATATAGAAGACAAATAGTAGAAAATCAGAATAATCTTGATAGCATTTTAGAAATTTTAGATTCTTCTGAGAGTGACAGCAAAAAAATATCAAGAATATCAATTGTAATGAAACAAATTAATAAATATTAGCAAAGGAGAAAAATATGTTATTAAAATTATTAATTCAAAGTATAAGAAGAGAAATAAATACATCTACAGAAATGATAAAGCTAAAAAAAGAAATGAAAATTTTAAAAGAATGTAATGCAGATTTGATTGAAGAGCACAAAGATTATTTAATCATGAAATATAATTTCAGGTCATCATTAGCAGGTGTAATAAGAAACTTATATGACCTATCAGACATTGATAATTTAAAAATATCTGAAGAAGAAAAAAGCAAACATAGAAATGTAATTCTTGAAAAAATGAAAAAAGAAAATTTGCAAAAAATAATAGAACTAGACGAATCGCGAAACACATCTAGTTCAAAATAAATTAGTAAATAATTATTATTTTTTAATTTTATCACAAAAAAATTAAAAAATCAATAGAACGGAGGAAAAATGGTAGAAATAACAACAAAAATAAAATGTTCAGATGATGAAAGAATTGTAAAAGAAATAAAAAAGACGCTTGATGAAATCGGAGCAAAAAGAAATTTCAAAGGATACAGAATGTGGATAACAGCAGCAATGTATGTAATAAATAAATCAAAATCAGTCTATGAAGAATATGAAATGAAAGAAGTATATGAGCACATTTCAAAAAGACATAAATCTACATATACAAAATCGGAAAGAGCAATGAGATACGTATTAGATGATTTAGACAAAGAAAAAATAAAAAAATTCTTTGGAGTTCCATACAAAATTACTAATTCAACATTTTTAATACTGTTGATTGATAAAGTTGAGGACAGATTAAAAAGTGCAGCATATTGAAGTTAATTATGAAACAGGAAAATGTGTCGAAATACGGTATATAAGCAAAATACAAAAGAAAGGAGAACAAAAAATTGGATATTGATAAACAACTCGATGCGTTTTATTCTACATTGGATTTCAAGCGTATATCAGCTTCTGCAATAGCAATGTACAATATATTATTGAATATTGCACGCAAAAGCGGTTGGCTTTCTGAAATTAAAGTAGCAAATAATACAATAATGAGTAAGTGTGTCAATTTTTCTTTATCTACTCTTCAGAGAGCAAGAAAAGAACTGATTGACAACGAATATATCATATATAAGAAGCGGAAAGAATCAAAATGATGCTTCGAGATATTCAATAGTAAAATTGTACAATGAACAAGCACTTGAACAAGCGGAAGAACAGCCGAACGAACAAGCACATAAACAAGCAAGTGAACAGACAGACGAACACATAATAATAAAATTAAACTCTTTCTTTAATTATATTAATAAGGGGAAAAGCAACGAAACTTTTGAAAATTTGACTAATGAAGACAAACATTTCATTGAAACAACACTTCTAAAACTGGGACTATATGTGAAAAATGATACTATAGAAATCATAGAAGCATCAGACAGACTTTTGGAATTTCAAATATACTACTGGGCTATAAAGGAATTGCACATGAGTCCTTATAAAGAATATTTAAGTCGAGTAACAAGAGAAAAGTTAATGCTGATATATCACAATTCGAAAAAATATATTTGCAAAAAAGAAACATACACAATACGAGATTTGTTGAACTATTTCATTAAAAGCTTGCAATATGAAGCGGAAGAGGTGTTTAAATATGCAACATGAATATACTTTGCATATAGACGAGAACTGTTCTAATTGCGAATATAGAATAGAAAAGGAAGAATTTCCATATTTTTGCACATTAAAAAAATCATATACAGGAATGCTGATGAAATGCAGAAAATGGAAGAAAGAGGAGAAAAATATGTCAGAAGATAAAAAAATAGAACAACTTATTGCGCTTGGAGCTAAAAGAATAAATATTAGCAAAGCAAAATATGAAAAAATAAGCAAAGAAACTAAAAATTTAATAAAGTTAAATGATATTGAAGTTAATATAGAAAAATAATAGCAGAGGAGTGATATAGATGTCAGAAGAGGAAAAATACAAAAAACAGTATGATAAAGTTTTATCTGATTTAGTAAAAGCAGATAAAAAAATAGAAAAGAAAGATAAAATAATAGACGAAATAATTAGTTTTCTTGTGACTAGAACATGGGCAACATGTCCTAACGAGGACTGTGGAGCAAATATAGACTGTAAAAAAAGATGTAAAGTAGATATTGAAGAAGAGTGCTGGAAGATATATTTTGAAAACAAAGTAAACAGTTCTGAACAGTAGGAAGAAAGATAAGTGAGAGGTGAAAAAATAATATGTGTGAATATTGTAAGAAAAGTAAAAAATTAAAGAGTAATAATTTTTGCGGAAGTGCAACTCTAATAGTATCAGGAGACATATTAGATATATACGGAGATGAAAATAAATTTAATATATTTAAAAGAATATATAGACCTAGATTTGATATCAATTATTGCCCAATGTGTGGAAGGAGGCTAAGAAATGCTAATACTACCAATTAAACGAAAATGGTTTGACATGATTAAATCTGGAGAAAAGAAAGAAGAATATAGAGAAATAAAGCCATATTATAAAACTAGATTTTATAATGCTGTAAAAGAAGTATTAGATAAAGAAACATTTGCACAGCAATTAACAGCAGTTATTTTATATGACAATACTGTAATGCTAGATGTAATTTTTAGAAATGGATATAACAAGAATAGTCCACAAATAAAATGCAAGTGTATATATAAAGGAAGAGGTCAAGGCAAAGAAGAATGGGGAGCAGAGAAGCGGAAAAGAGTATTATGTACTTGAAATATTGGAGGTAGAAAAATGAGAGAGATAAAATTTAGAGGAAAGACAGGAACAACTGAAGGTAAAAAATGGGTATATGGATATCTATATAAAATAAAAAGCTTTTTTAGCGAAGATTATCAATATTTTATAAAAAATGAACACTTACAAGAAACTAGTGTAGACGAGGATACAATAGGACAATACACAGGACTAAAAGATAAGAACGGAAAAGAAATATACGAGGGAGATATAGTAAGAACAAAATATATGGATAAAACCTTTATTGTATGGGTTGAATATAGCGATGAATATGCTGAATTTGTAACAAAATGTAAAGAAATACTATTTTTTGATGAACCATTAAGCGATATAGGTAGAGCAGATAGAGAAGTAATAGGCAATATATATGATAACCCAGAATTGTTGGAGGAGGACTATAATGTTTGATGCAATAGATTTCAAAAGGAATGAAAAAGAAGAACAAAAACGTAATGTAACTATTGAAACAGATAAATTAAAAGAACTAATAAAGGAACATTACAAATGGAATCAATACAATATATATGGAAAAATTAACATAGTAACAGATTTAGCACATTTTGAAAATGATAAAGAATTGTTAGAATTTTTAATTTACATGGAGGACTAGCTTATGAGTGAAGCGGATAAGATGTTTGAAAAATTAAATTTTAATAAAGATATTGGAGAAGCATTTGGAGTTGTTAGATTTAAGCATGTTAAAGAAGAATACTATATAAGATTTTATTTAGAAGATAGAACTTTTGATGCTAATAGAATAAACAATAATGAAATATTCCCTTTAGAAATAGATTATAGATTATTACAGGCAATAAATAAAAAATTTCAAGAATTGAGGTGGATAGAATGAGTGAATTAAAAGAAGAATGTTATAAATGTCTAAACAACCAAAGCTGTATTTCTGGAGCAGACTATGGCAGTATGTATTGTATGTTACATAGGAAATACAAAATGCAAGGAGATAATGAAGATAGTATATATGCTATAAAATTTGCGGCAATGCAGGAACAAATCAAAGAGAAAGACAAAAGAATAGCAGAGCTAGAAGAAGAAAGAGAGTTAGTAGGATTACCAGTTAGAAATAAAAGAAGTGGAACAATAGGAATAGTATTACATCAATGGAAAAATGGAAGCATTGCAGTTTTAGAAAAAATAAATCCAAGAGTAATAAATACTCACGATAGCTGGAATACGTTAGAAATAATAACAGATAAAGTAA
This sequence comes from uncultured Clostridium sp., assembly GCA_946497585.1. Lineage (GTDB taxonomy): Bacteria > Bacillota > Clostridia > TANB77 > CAG-508 > CAG-793. The sequence goes on along the minus strand of CAMMLF010000003.1, from coordinate 18,904 downwards.
ATCAAAATAAAGTAAAGGAGGAAACAAAAAAATGGAAATTGAAGAGGATATAGAAAAAATAAAAAAGGCATTAGATTATGAGTTGGACAAAATAATAAATAGAAACAAGGCAGAAACTGCAACAGAAATAATAAATTTAAAAAGACCAATTTATTTGCTTTTTGCAAGTATAATACAAAAACTTAAACAACTACAAGAAGAAAATAGACAAACAAATGAAAAGATAGACAATCTTGTTGTAAAAATGCGTAAAAATGGCTCAAACTATTGGGCAGATGAAACAGAGAAGGTAAAGGAGTGAATTTATATAAATGAAAGAGCAAAAAGACACAAGAGTAGGCTTAGTAAAATTAGAAGTTTTTGTAAATATAGACTCTTTAATGAATGAGGAAGATGCGCTTGAAGTAGATTTTAATTATAATAGAACATTTATAAATGAAAAAGTTAGAGAATTAGTAGAAGAATTTGGAGAAAAAATACAAGATTATATTAAGGAGGAATAACAATGTTTGAAAGAATGAGAGCAAATGAACTACTAGAGAATATACATAGTGGAGAAATCAAAAATAACAGCAAAATAAATGTAATATATGATGATGAAATAATAGACACAATAGAATACAAAAACGGAAGGCTATACAGCGAAAAGGGAAAATTTCACACAGGATATTTGTGCGATATTGAAACAGAGTTTGAAGTAGTTGAAGATGATGAGATAGAAACAATATCAGCAAGTAAAAAAATTCGAGCAAGCATTAGACACAGGAACGACCGGCAGATTTATATCAAATTATGAAGCTTTAGCCGTAGTTGAAAGAACAATATACAAAAGTATTATGAAGAAAAGAAAGGGAAAAAACAAATGATATACGAATTTGAAATACCAGGACAAATAATTGGAAAAGCAAGACCAAGAATGAATACTCGAACTGGACAAGCATACACACCGTCAAAAACAAAAAATTATGAATTTACAGCAAAACAATGGTTTGCAATAAAATATCCAAGATTTGAAACACTAGAAGGAAGAATAAAAGTAACAATAATCGCATATTTTGGCATTCCAAAATCTACAAGTAAAAAGAAAGAAGCGGAAATGTTGAAACAAAACATAAGTCCAACAAAAAAACCAGACATAGACAATATAACAAAAATTATACTAGATTCAATGAACAAAATGGCTTTTAAAGATGATACACAAGTGACAGAGTTAGTAGTAGAAAAAAGATATTCAAAAGAAGAAAAAATGTACATAAAAATCGAAGAATATTAAAAAGGAGTGAAAAAACAAATGAAAGAGCTAAGTGTAGAAGAACAAATATACCTATGCAAGTATCATGATATAGATACTGCACTTGACAAAACAATACATATTAATTCAGAAGAAGCGGAAAAATTATTACAAAAATATAAAGAAAATGGACTGTATGAACAATATAGAAATCTCAGTGATGAAGAGTATGAAGAAATAATAAATAAAGAAAAACAAATTAAAAAATATAATAAAAACAATAAAATGTATAGTAAAGAAGCACAAATATTAAATAAATATAATTTTGATAAAAACAAAGAAACATATAAATATTTTTTAAGAATGCTGTCAGAAGCGGAAGAAGCAAAGAAAAATAACAAAGAGTTTACTTTAGCTACAGTTTTTAAGAAAATTGGATATGAAACTAATACAAAAGAATACAATATTCAAAATGAATGTCAAATATATCTAACTAGAACATACACAGAAAATAAAGAATTATTTTTAAAACATGAATACAAACAAAAACCAAGCATTAGAGAATTTATATTAAAAGAAATAAATCTTATAGAAGAAACAGAAAAAATCAAAACATTGCAAGCAGAACAGATACAACAAGTAAAATTAAACACAAATGCTAATTCAAACATTATGTTAAATGATGATTTGCTAATATTAGTTCCAGTAAAGCTATTAGAAGAATATTTTTATATGAAGCGGTTACATAGACGGAAAAGAAAATAATAACTTATATAGATTTCAGGAAGAAGAGTAAATTAGGCTTAAAAAAGCAATAAATTTATAGAAAATATAATAGCAAGAGTTGTTTTTATAAGGAGGTAGATAAATCAATGAGTGATAGTGTAATAATAACATTGATAATATGTGCAACTATTATATTATGTGCATATTTTGGAAACAATGATAAAGACAATAAAAAATAGTTAAATAGTGTATAATCCACAAAAGAGAAGGAGGGAAGCGGATGGATATACTGTCAAAGTGTGAAGATGCCAAAAGAGAGATAAAAGACCTAGAGCAGAGAATACAAAAACTAGAAGAAGCGGAAAACTGCAAATTAGTAATGGATAGTGTAAGAGGTTCATCAGATGCTTTTCCTTATATATCAAGAAATATTGTAATTGAAGGAATTAAAGAAAAAAAGGAAAGCAAAAAATTAGCAAGATATAAAAGGATGCTAGAAGAAAAGAAAGATGAGCTTTTAGATATAACAATAGATATAGAAGAATATCTAAAAGAAATTGATAACTCAAGGATAAGACAAATAATAAGGCATAAATACATAGATGGCATGAATTGGATACAAATAGGGCATAAGATGAAAACAACAGCAGATGCAGCTAGAATGGAATTAAAAAGATTTTTTAAAAAAAATTAGATATGTTCGTTTTGTTCGTTTTAAAAGTGATATATTTATATTGTGAAAAAGTGTAAAAAGTAATACCAAAAAAATTCCCCTAAAGGCTTGTTTAAAAAACAAGTCTTTTTCTATAGGAGGAAAAACATATGAAAACAGAAATTTGCATGAAACAACAATGTAAAAATTGTAAGCGATATAATAGTTGTTTCAAAAAAGAAATTGAAAAAGAAAAGCAGGTGGTTAAGTGGCAAAGAGCAAATACAACGAAAAGCAACTCAAAGATAAAAAAGAAGAAATAGAAAATTGGGCGAAAAGAGGTTGCACTAAAAAAGAGATTGCTGCTAACCTTGGAATAAGCAAGACTACATTTGAGGCATATGAGAAAAAATATTCTTGGCTTTCTGGGCTTATAAAAAAGGCACAGTTTGAAGCTGTGGAAGAGGTGGAAAATTCTTTATATAAAGCAGCTACAGGATATTATTATACAGAGCATCAAGTAGTAAAAGTAAAAACAGACCAATATCGAGAAGAGGTAAGAGTAATTGAAGTGCAGAAGTTCAAACCACCAGACACAGGAGCTATGTGCTTTTATCTAAAGAATAGAGCTAAAGATAGATGGGCAGAGAATCCTCAAAACATTGCAATACAACAAGAACGATTAAAACTAGATAAAGAAACAGCAAAGTTTAAGGAATGGTAAATATGTGGAAAAGTTTAAAAGCATTTTATAATTGTTATGAATGGCAATGTGTAAGAGAACAAGTATTGAGCGATTCGGATAATACTTGCGGAGATTGTGGAGCATTAGCAGAAGAAGTGCATCACATAATATTCTTAACATTGGAGAATGTAAACGATTATACTATATCTTTAAATCCAAAGAATCTAATTGCACTATGTCATCAATGCCATAATAAGAGACATGGCAGATGGCTACCAAATACAAAGCCAGAAGAGCAAAAGGTATTTTTAATATGGGGAAGTCCTTTATCTGGGAAAACTACATATGTAAAAAATCATATGTTAAAAGGAGATTTAGTATTGGATGTAGACAATATATGGGAATGTATAAGTCTACAGCCTAGATATGTGCATCCAGATAGCTTATTAAAGAATATGTTTGCTATCAGAGAAACCATACTGGATAACATAAAAGTAAGAAAAGGAGATTGGCTCAATGCTTGGGTAATAGGTGGATTTGCAGATAAATATACAAGGGATAAGACTATACAGGACCTTGGGGCAGAGCCAATATATATAGATGCAACAAAGGAAGAATGTATTGAAAGAATAGGAGAAAGACCTATAGAGTTTATAAATTACATAAATAAGTGGTGGGAAGATGTAGAAAGAGGCATAGTTGTATCAAAATAATGCCCCCGCTTAAAGAAAGAATATTTGCCCCCAGGAGGACCGAGGGGGGACTACGGAAAAATATAACCGAAAAATTTTCATTTTTGGAAAGGAATTTTGAAAAATGGATAAAAAACAAGTAATCCAGAAAGAAAAGGATAAATTAAATAAAATATTTGAAAATGTAGAAGAAAATAAAAGAAAATTGGCAGAAAGCACTATAGAACAGACAGCAAACCTTACAGGAGAGTTATTTGAGCTATACCAAAACATAGAAAAGCATAAATCTGTAGTAGTTAGTAGCAAAAATCCATCGCATCAGTTAATAACAGAGAGTGCGAAACTATATAATAAATACCTTAATACTCATGCAGTGTTAGTAAAGACACTAAATGGCATTTTAGAGAAGAATGTAATTGATGCAGAAGATGACTTCGATGAGTTTGAAAAAATGTTTGAATGAGAAATCTAAATGTGGTTAGAAGAATATTACAATAAAATTCAAAGTGGAGAAATAGTTGCAGGGATAGAAATAAAAACAGCTCTTAATAGGCTAATGCAAGATTTAAAAAATCCCAAATATGTTTATGAAACTAAAGATGCAGATAAAAGAATATATTTTATTGAGCATTATTGTAAACATACTAAATCTCCGTTTTATGGAAAGCCTTTCAAACTAGAACTTTGGGAAAAGGCTATGATAGAAGCTGCATACTCTTTTAAATATACAGAAACAGGATTTAGAAGATTCAGAGAAGTGTTATTGTTAATTGCTAGAAAAAATGGAAAAACAACACTTATTGCAGCAATCCTATTAGCAGAGCTCTTTTGTGGTAAAGGTGGAACGGATGTTGTATGTGCATCAAATACAACAGACCAAGCATCCATAGTATTTGAAGAAATGCAAAACATGATTTCACAAAGCCCTAAACTAGAAAAAAGGGTATTTATGAGCATGAGAAGAATACAGCACAAAAAGAATAAAAATAAAGTAAAAAAATTAAGTGGACAAACTAAAAACAAAGATGGATATAATATAGAAGTTGGTTGCATTGATGAGGAACACGAAATGAAAAACGATGATGTAGAAGATGCAATTAAAAGAAGTCAATCAACAAAAGATGAACCTTTATTATTTGGTATAACTACAGAAGGATTTATTCCAGATGGTTTCCTAGATAAAAAATTAAAGTATGTTAGAAAAGTCCTTAATGGAGAAATAGAAGATGAAAGTATATTAGCATTATTATTTACCCAGGACAATGAAACAGAAATATGGAGAGACAAAAAAACATGGCAAAAATCAAATCCAAGTCTAGGAACAATAAAAAAAGTAAATTATATAGAAAAAGAAATATTAAAATCTCAAAATGATAGAGGAAACAGAATAAAGATGCTATGCAAGGATTTTAATATAAAACAAAATAGTAGCAATGCATGGCTAGAGGAAACAGAAATAATAAATCCAGATACATTCGATATGAAATTACTAGAAAATAGTGTAGCTCTTGGCGGAGTGGACTTATCAGATACAATAGATTTAACATGTGCAACATTACTAATTATGAAAAAAGGCGATAGAAAAAAATATATTCTTCAAAAGTATTTTATGCCAAAAGAGCAACTAGAAAAAAGAGTAAGAGAAGATAAAGTTCCATATAACGAATGGGCAAGAATGGGATTGATGGAAATTAGCGAAGGTTGGGAGAATGACTATAAGAAAGTTACAAAATGGTTTGTTGATATGTTTAAAACATATCATATAAGACCAATGTATATAGGCTATGATAAATGGTCCGCAAAATATTGGGTTGATGAAATGAAAGATGTAGGTTTTGATATGGAAACAATCTTACAGAAAAAAGAAGTATTATCAAATCCAATGAAAATTTTAGAGGCAGACTTAAGAGCTAAAATAGTAAACTATAATAATTCTCCAATATTAAAATGGTGTTTAGGAAATACAGAAATTAAAGTTGATGATAATGGACTAATAGCACCTGTAAAATTAAATTCACAAAAATATATAAGAATAGATGGTGCGGTTAGCTTAATAATTGTATATGCAATATTATATGCACACAGAAATGAATATATGGAGGTAATAAAGTGAGTAGAGTAAACATAAGAGATATGTTTCATAATGTGTTTGGAAAAAATACAGAAAATGTGAAACCTAAAAAAATGGAAAAGAAATATTATAAAATGCTAAATGGAGAAATGCCTGTGTTCTCTAGCTTTGGAAATAATGTATATGCCTCCGATTTAGTAAAAATATGTATAGATAGAGTTGCAACACATTGCTCAAAGTTGCAACCTAAACATATAAGAATAGATAGTGAAACAGGAAAACAAACAGTAGTAAAAAGCGGATTAGAAAGGCTGCTAAAATGTATGCCAAATCCATTTATGACTACATCAGAATTTATATATAAGATAATAACATTGCTTTTATTAGACAGCAATGTTTTTATTTATCCGTTATATGAAAATGGAAGTATAAAAGGATTATATCCATTAAGACCAATGCAAGTTGATTTATTAGAGAATAAATATGGAGACATGTATATAAAATTTTACTTTGCTAATGGATATACTGCAGAAATGCCATATTACAAAGTAATTCATTTAAGGCAGTTCTTTGGTGTAAATGAGTTTATGGGAGATGATGACAACAAAGATTTATTAAGAACATTACAAACAAATCAAACCATAATAGAAGGAATAGGCAAAGGGATTGAATCTAGCTTTCAAATCAGAGGTATATTGAAAATCAATACAGTATTAGCAGAAGAGGACCAACAGAAACAAATAGAAGAGTTTGAAAGCAAAATGACAAACAGCAAATCTGGAATATTACCAATGGATTTAAAAGGAGAGTATATAGATTTAAAGATAGACCCGAAGATAGTTGATAAAGATACACTAGATTTTATACAAAATAAAATACTTAATAGATATGGAGTTTCAGTACCTATATTTAATAATTGTTATACAGAGGAAGAGTTTAACAGCTTTTATGAAAGTAGAATAGAGCCTCTTGCAATAATGTGTAGTCAAGGTTTTACAGCAAGATTATTCACAGAAAGAGAAAGAGACATGGGAAACCAAGTAGAGTTTTATTCTAGTAGATTACAATATGCAAGTTGGGCAACAAAAGTAAATGCAATAAAGGAATTGATGCCTTTAATGGTGTTCAGACTAGATGATGCATTGAATTTATTAGGTATGCCTCCTGCAGAAGAGGGCGGAGATATTAGAATCTTAAGTCTAAACAATATTGATGCAAGAATAGCAAATGAATATCAATTAAACAAATCAAAAAGTATGATGAAGGAGGAAAATGGAGATGGACAAGCAACATAAATATGTTAAAGAAAAAGTTGAAAGAAGGCAAGTACAGAATATTCAAAATATAGATAATGAACAACAAGTCAAGAGTTCAGAGGCTATATTAGAAGGGTATGCAGCAATTTATAATTCAGAAACAATTATTGGAGGAATGTTCAAAGAAATAATACAAGATGGTGCTTTTGAAGGAACAGACTTTGATGATGTTGCATTATATTATAATCATGATCTTAACAGAATACCACTTGCTAGAAGTAGAAGAAATAATCCAAATAATACATTGTTTTTACAACCAGATGCAATTGGCTTAAAAATAAGGGCAAGTATTGATATAGAAAACAATACAGAATCAAAAGCTCTAGATTCTGCTATAAGAAGAGGAGATATATCTGGAATGAGTTATATGTTTGAAGTAGCAGAAGAAGAGTGGAAAGATGTGGACCAAGAAATGCCAACAAGAATTATTAAAAAGGTTAGTAAGATTATCGAAGTAAGTGCGGTAAATTATCCTGCTTACGAAGATACTACTATATATGCTCGTGCTTTGGTATCGTTGGATAACGAGAAGAAGGCATTGGATAATGCTAGAGCAAACAAACAATTAGAAATTCGTAAAAGGCGAATTTCAATAAAAACAAAAATAAATTTAGGAGGAAATTAAAATGGAAGAATTAGAGAAAAAAATTAAAGAATTAGAGGAAAAAATCGCTAAATTAGAGGAGCAATTAAAAGCTAAAGGAGAAGAAGCTATAAAAGAAGAAAACGAAGAAAGATTAAAAGAAATTGAAGAGGAAGTTGATAAACTAAATGCAGAAAAAGCAGAATTAGAAGAATCAAGAAAAGCTACAATAAAACAAATGGAAATTAGAAGTAAAGCAACTTTTAATCCTGTTGCATCTTACCAAATGGGAAGAAGTGCAGGAAATCAAGCAAGAAGAATAGACAATACAGAATTAGAAAAAAGAACAGCATTTATGGAATACATATTAACAGGTAAAGTTTCAGAGAAAAGAGCAGATGCAATAACTCTTACAGCAGATGCATCAGCAGTAATTCCAAATACTATTATGCAAAGAGTAATAAAAGAATTAAGAGAATATGGACAAATCTGGGCAAGAGTAACAAAAACAAATGTAAAAGGTGGAGTTTCTATTCCTGTTGCTACATTAAAACCAAGAGCAACATGGGTAGGAGAAAATACTGTTGCAGATAAGCAAAAATATCCTGTAGATGGTAAAATATCATTCTTATATCATAAATTACAATGTAGAATTGCTATTAGTCTTGAAGTTGATACAACTACATTAGAAATATTTGAAGATAGCCTAGTAGATGCAATGAAAGAAGCTATGATTGTTGCATTAGAACAAGCTATTTTAAATGGAACAGGAGAAGGACAACCTCTAGGAATCACAAAACATACAGATGTAAAAACTGTAGAAATGACAGAAGCAGAAATTGGAACTTATAAAGGATGGATAAAAGCTAAAAAAGAAGTTCCAGCAAGTTATAAAAAGAGAATTTGTTTCATTCTTAATGATGCAGACTTTACAAACCACATTGAAGGAATGGTAGACCAAAATGGACAACCAGTAGGAAGAGTAAATTTTGGATTAAATGGAGAAGAAACAACAAAAGTTCTTGGTAAAGATGCAATATTAGTAGAAGATGACTACTTACCATCTTTCGATACTGCAGAAGTAGGAACTGTATTTGGTGTAATTTGTGATTTATCAGACTATGTATTCAATTCAAATATGGAAATTGTAATCAAAAGATATTTTGATGAAGATACAGACCAATGGGTTACAAAAGCTACTCTTATTGGCGATGGTAAAATGTCAAGCAAACAAAGCGTAGTATTATTAAAGAAAGCAGAAGCAGTTGTATAATAAAAGCAGCCGAAAGGCTGCTAAATAATTTTTTTATGGAGGTCAAATATAATGATTAAATATAATTTTAAAGTAGAAGTTCCTTTTTTAGATAAAACTAATAATAAAAAAGAAGTAAAAAAGGATGCAGTTTTAGTAGTAACAGAAGAAAGACTAAAAGAATTAAATGAAGCGAAAGTAGGAAGAGTAATATCTGCAGTATATGAAGAAGAAAAAGCAGATGCTAAAACTACAAAGGCAACAAAAAAAAAAAAGAATGAAGAAGCAAAAACAGATGAAGCTACAGGAATAGCAGTAGGAGTAGAAGATAAAACAGAAGAAGCTGTAGACAAAACAGAAGAAACAGCAAAAGAAACTGAAGATAAAACAGAAGAATAGAAAAGGAGGAAGCTACTAAAATGATGAATGTAGAAGAATTAAGAAAAAGAGTTGGATTGAGTAATACCAATTTTGATGAAGAATTAAAAGAAGTGGAACTTGCTGCAATCGAAGATTTAAAAATGTCTGGAATACATGAAAGTAATATAGTAGCTTCCAATCCTGTAGTTTGCCAGGCTATAACTGCTTATGTAAGAGCTAATTTTAGAAATAATAAACAAAGTGATAAATATCAAAAATCATATGAAAGATTAAGATATAAGATGAGTGTATCATCTAAATACAAAAATCCACCGAAAGAGGTTTAAATATGGATGAAATAATTACATTGATAAGCAAAGATAAGGTAGAAGGCAATGCTATAGGAGATATGATAAGAAAGCCAGGAGAAAGAGATGTTTTTGGAGAAGAAAAGCAAGTATATTCAAGCACATTTTTTCAAGCTGCAGCAGTAGGCATGAAGGCAGAGAAAATATTGGTGATATGGAAATTTGATTATGAAAACGAAAAGTATTTAAGATACCAAGGAATCAAATATGAAATATTAAAAACATATGAGACAGATGATGAAAAACTAGAGCTTACTTGTTCAAGTGATATAAAAAAGAAAGAGGTAAATGCTTATGGCAATTCCTAGTGCAGTAAAGATAACAAAAAAACGGAGTTCAATATATAAATAGTGTAGATAGAACGAAGTATCTATTAAAAGAATTAGTACATGCAGCCAATAAAGATGTTGGAAAGTTTGTTACAAGAGAAGCTAAAAAGAGCATTGAAAATAATACAGGAAGAGGAAGAAAAAACACACAATATTGGGCTAGAAAAGATGGAAGTCTGCAGGTTGGATATAAACCAGGAGGCTTTTATATTGGTTTTCAAGAAACAGGAACATCAAAGCAAGTAAAAAAAGAACATTTAAGAGGAGCTGTACTAAATAATAAAGATGAAATAAGAAAAATACAAGGTACTTATATCAAAAGTATAGAGGATGAAAACAAAGCAAGAGGAATAATTGATGAAAGTGAGGAAATTGGAAGTGGATAAAGAAACAACTAGAATAAAATTAAGAAAACAAATTAAGCAACTTTTAGACAAGATTGTTCCAAATTGTTTTATGACTGCAGATGATACTATGGACTTTCCATATACAGTATTAGATATAAAAGAAAGCAACGATGAGATATATATACCATTTTATTTAGAGGCAGAGACTTGGGATTCTGGCGATGATACAACACAAATAGAAAATATTTGTGATGCTATAAAAGAAAAAATAGATGGATACCAGGCTTTTTTAGATAGTTTTGCTATAAAAATATATTTTAGTGGATGTAACACTAATTATGATGAAGATAAAACTATAAAAAGAAGAATACAAACTTTTGAAATACATATGTATGAATTTCAAAATTAAGGAGGGAAATTAAATTGAAAACAAGACAAAGAAAAGTAGATGTTGAAAACATCCAAATAGACCATGGAATTGTTTTTAGAAATTATGGATTGGAAACACAAAAATTATTAGCTCCAATTCGTGGAGGTTCTACATTTAAAGTAGAAAGAACCATAAGACAAATAGAATTTGATGGACAAGGTGGAAAAACAAAGGGAACAGAGGTAATTGATGATGAAAATGCAACAATTTCTGCAAAGACTTTAAATGCAAGTTTAGATTCATTATCAATGGCATTGCCAGGTGCATCAATAACAAAAGATGAAAGTGGCGAAATAACTAAAATTGAAAGTTCAGAGTTAGGCTTAATTTCAGATGAAAATTATAATGATAATATAACTATGTTTTGTAAAACATTAAAAGGAGATTATCTAAAAATTTCTATATTTGATGCTATGGCAGACAATGGACTAGAATTTGCTGCAGTACAAAAAGCAGAAGGAGAAATACAATTAGATTTTGCTGCTCATCATTCTTATGAAGATGAAACAAAGAAAATATATTCAATCGAAAGAATACAAAGTATTACATACGAAGAAAGTCTAACAGAAGTTTAATGTATGAGCAACTATAAAAGTTGCTCTATTTTTTTATTTGGGAGGAAATTATCATGAAAATTAACATTGATATGATGTGCGTTATAAGTGCAATAATGGAAAAAATGGAGATAGATTCACAACTAATGCAAAAGTTCTTTAAAATGGGTGATGATGCAAGGGGAAAGAGCAAAAATGAAGTGGAAAGGCTACAAAAACAAATTGGAGCACAGCTATTATTAACATTAGGTAAAAAATTGCATTTAGTAAGAGATGAATTGATAAAATTTATTTCATTATACAAAGAAATACCAGAGGAAGAAGCAAAACAAGTTGATGTAATAGAATTTTTAAAAGAAATTGCAAAAGATAAGGGATTAAAAAGTTTTTTACAACAAAAGGATATGCCAAAATAGAAGAAAAAATAATATTGCTTGAAAAATATTATGGCATATCTAATATTAAAAACTTTCCTATAGAACGATTAGAAAATCTTTTAAAAACTGCCTATGAAAGGGAACTATATGAAAGATGGATGACAATATATCCATATATGGAAATGGGTCATGTTGAGTTTGTTTCATTTGAAGAATATAAAAACAAGGCTTTTGGGAATTCTCATAATAATTCATCAAAAACAAAGCAAATGTCTAATGATGAAATAGAAAAAGAAATGATGGGAGTAGTAAGGTATTATGAACAGAAGCAGAAGGTAGGTGGAAAAAAATAAATGGAAATATTTAAGCTATTTGGAAGTATCTTTGTAGACACTACCGAAGCAGATGAGAAGATTGAACAAACAGGCAAAAAAAGTGAAGGACTAGGAACAAAACTAGGAAATGTTGCAAAAACTGCAGGAAAATGGGCTTTGGGATTAGGAGTTGCAGCAGTTACTGCAGCAACTGCTATTGGAGGAATGGCAATCAATACAGCAAAAGATGTAGATGCTGCTATGGATAGCTATATAGCAGCAACAGGAACAGCAACAGAAGCAACAGGACAATATGAAGAAGTTTTGAAAAATATCTATAAAAATAATTATGGAGAGGATTTTCAAGACATCGCAGATAGTATGGCACAAGTAAAAACACAGCTAGGAGAAATTGAAGATACAGAACTCCAAAGTGTAACAGAAGATGCGTTGGCATTAAGAGATACATTTGGATTTGAAGTAAATGAGAGCGTAAGAGCTGCAAAAATGCTTATGGATCAATTTGGGTTAACATCAAAACAAGCATACAATTTGATAGCACAAGGAGCACAAGAAGGACTAGATAAAAACGGAGACTTACTAGACTCAATAAACGAATACTCAGTACATTTTAAGCAAAATGGGTTAAATGCTACAGATATGTTTAATACATTTAAACAAGGAGCAGATAGTGGAGCTTTTTCTATAGATAAAATAGGAGATGCTATAAAAGAAATGGGCATTAGAATGAAAGATGGCTCTGCAGTAGATTCTCTAAAAGCAATGAAACTAAATGCTGATGATATTACACAAGCATTTGGAGAAGGTGGAGAAAGAGCTTCATGGGCATTTGGAGAAGTAATTGAAGGATTAAAAAATATTGAAGACCCAGTAGAACAAAATACGGCTGGCGTGGCAATTTTTGGAACTATGTGGGAGGACCTTGGCAAAGATGCAATATTTGCTATGACAGAGTATGGAGAAAAATTTGATGAAACAATAGATACAATGGGACAGTTAAAAGAGGTAAAGTATGATAATTTAACAGATTTGTTTGAAGGATTGAAAAGAAATGTAGAAATGTTATTACTACCTCTTGGAAATGCTCTCATGCCAATTTTAAAGCAGGTAATTCAAATAATTAGTGATAATATGCCAATAATTCAAAGTATGATAGAGCAAGTATCTCCTATTATATCAGAAATGTTTAATCAACTACTACCACCTTTAACCAATATAATACAATCTTTAATGCCTATTTTTACAAATATAATGCAGCAACTATTGCCAATTTTTACTAATATTATTCAAGCTATTTTACCAGTATTATTACAACTAATAAATATGATACTACCTCCAATTACACAAATAGCACAAGCCATATTACCTCTTTTACTTCAACTGATACAACCAATACTTGCATTACTTCAACCAATAATAAATCTGTTGCAACCAATAATTAATTTGTTTATGATTTTGTTAGAACCATTGATGTCATTAATAAATTTAATATTACCACCTTTGATACAGTTATTTACTAATATAATACAATTTATCTTACCACCTTTACAAGCAGGCTTAGAACTAATTGCCAATGTAATATCAGGTGTATTTAAAGGAGCATTTGAGTTAATTTCAAATATAGTACAAGGTACTATAAATGCTTTTAGGGGGATAATAGACTTTATAAAAAATATATTTATAGGTACGTGGCAAGGAGCATTTAGCCAAGTTCAAAATATATTTTCGAGTGTATTTGGAGCAATAGAAAATGTAATTAATAATATAAGAAATATATTCTCAAATATTATTGATTTTATTAGAAATGTTTTTGCGGGAAATTGGGGAGCAGCTTGGGAAAATGTAAAAAACATATTTTCAAATATTATTAATGGACTTATAAATATATTTAAAGCACCTATAAATTGGATTATAGATGGAATAAATGTATTTATCAGAGGATTAAATAAAATTAAAGTTCCAGACTGGGTACCAGGTATAGGCGGAAAAGGAATAAGTATTAGAGAAATACCAAGATTAAAAGTTGGTATTGATTATGTACCAGAAGATGACTATCCTGCTTTATTACATAAAGGAGAAAGAGTTCTAACTAAAGAAGAAAACGAAAAATATAGTGAAATCTTAAGAAGACCTAAAGAAGAAAAGAATGTTAAGAATAAAAACACAGATAGTAATACAATTCAATTAGTAATAAAGATAGATAATTTCATTAATAATTCAAAAGAAGACATAAAAGAATTAGGAGAAGAAATAGCATTCGTACTAAAAAGCAAAAAATTAGCAAAAGGAGGAAATGCTTAATATGTATCCATTTTTTATATTTAATAATATAAGTAGTAGTGATAAGGGAATATTTGTTAACAGACTTCCTCCTATTGCTAAACCTGAAAAAAGTTACGAAGAAATTGAAATACCAGGAAGAAATGGAAAGCTATATATAGACAACGAAAATTTTAATAATTTTACATATGAAGTAACTTGTACATTAATGCCAGGAACGAATATTAGAAGTATATCTAAATGGCTAAATGGAGAAGGAAAACTTATTTTATCTACTGAATTAGATAAATATTATAAAGTAATAGTAAAAAATCAAATAGATTTTGAACAAATATATAAGGTTTGTAATGAATTTGTAGTAATTTTTGATGTATATCCTATTTCATATGGAACTATAGAAAAAGAAATTAATATAAATACGACATCTACAATAACGATAACTGAAAGTACATATAAAATAAGACCTTATATCAAAATAGAAGGAAGCGGAGATATAACATTGACAATAAATAATAAATCGTTAATTTTAAAAGACATACAGGAATATATTGAGATTGATTGCGAATTAGAGGAAGCTTTTAAAGATAATATTAATTGTAATAACAAAATATATTGCTTAGATTTTCCTGAGTTACAAGCCGGAGAGAATGTAATAGATTTTTTAGGAAAAATAACGAATATATATATAAAATATAGGGAGGCATATATATGATAAATATATATGATGCAAAAGAAACTAATTTTAACAATAATGGAATAGGAAGCTTAAGAGATACTATTAAAAGTGAAGTTACTGAAGAACTAAACGGAGAATACGTTGTGGACTTTGAATATCCTAAAGGCTGCAAATATTCTGAAGAAATAGAAAATAATAAAATCATAAAATTAGATGCTGGTGAAAATACTATGCAACTTTTTAGAATAAAAAAATGTACAGAAAACCTATCAACAATAACGGCAACTTTGCAACATATCACTTATGATTTAATAGATAACGAACTAGAAGATGTATTCCCTCAAAATTTAGAAGGAGATGCTGCAATAAAATGGATCTTATCTCATGCACAATATCAACACAATTTTAAAGGTAGTTCTAATATAGCATCTCCAAATAGTGCAAGATATGTAAGAAAAAATATTATGGAAGCAATAATAGGAGATATAGATAATAGCTTTGTAAATATTTGGGGAGGAGAAATTTTAAGAGATAATTATAATATACAAATGCTTACTAGAAGAGGTAAAGATAGTGGATACAAAATAAAATATAGAAAAAATCTTACTGGGCTTGAATTTACAAGAGATGATACTGAAATAATTACTAGACTTCGACCAATGGGCTACAATGGAATAATGTTACCAGAAAAATATATAGATAGCCCTTTAATTAATCAATATTCCCACCCTAAGATTGGAAGGATAGAATATTCTGACATAAAACTCAAAGAAAATGAGGATAGCGAAGGATATAATACTTTAGACGAATGCTATGCAGAGCTAAGGAGAAGAGCTAGACTAGAATTTTCGGAAAATAATATAGATAAACCAAAAGTGAATGTTAAAGTAGACTTCATTGATTTATCAAAGACAACTGCATATAAAAAATATGATTTCTTAACACAAGTTAAGTTAGGAGATACTGTAACAATAGAAATAGACAAAATACAATTAAAATTAAGAGTAATAAGAACTATATATGATAGTTTATTACATAGATTTACGAAATTAGAACTAGGAGAATTTAAATCAAACTATATAACTGACACTGATAAAAACATATCTAATACCATAAAAAAAGAAACTGAAAATATGCAAACAGACATATTGGAAAAAGCAAAAAATGAAGCTACAAAACAATTAACAAGTGCTTTGGGAGGATATGTTTATAAAACTCAAAATGAATTATTTATTATGGATACAGATAATATAAATACAACTACAAAGGTTTGGAGATGGAATCTTAATGGCTTAGGATATTCTAAAAGTGGAATAAATGGACCATATGGAATAGCAATAACTCAAGATGGACAAATTGTAGCAGATTATATAACCACCGGTCAACTAAATGCAAGCTTAATAAAAACAGGAGTGCTTCAATCTGCAAACTACAAGTCAGGTAGTACAGGAATGAGCATAAATCTTGAAAATGGTGTGATAGATACAGCAAAATTCAAAGTGAGTGCAAATGGAACAATAACAGCAACAGGAGGAACAATAGGAGGATTCACAATTGGCTCAACGTATCTAGCAAATGGAACAACATCACTTGGAGGGGCAAGCTCTAGCGTTTATGTTGGAAAAAATGGTATCTCATGTGGTACAGCGTTTAAGGTAACTAATGCGGGAGCAATAACAGCTAGTTCTGGAACAATAGGAGGGTTTTCATTAGGAAGTACAGCTTTTACAGGAACACTCAGTGGCAAATATGACTATACATATTTTGATGCAAATATTGCCGCAAGCATGATAATGGAAGCATTATATACAAGTTCATCATTAGTTGATATTTTGGATATAGATAATAATGGAGAAGTAAGAGCTACGGATTATGCTAGAATAAAAAGTATTGTAGAAGGAGACTTGGAAAACACTACAAATTTTTCAGGAACATTTCAAATAAATTCTAAGAATCCTCGAAGCTGCTTGGTAATAAAGAAAGGAAATGAAGAGGTAATAGCATTAGGAATAGGTGGGGTACAGTCAAAAATGGTAACTACTGAGAATTTTGTTTGTGGATATGTAACAGCCTCAAGTACTAGCTCCTTTAAAGGCGTTGCAATAAATGGACGTACACCTCAAATATCATTTATGGAAGGAAATAATATAGGAACATCAATAACAAGCACAGCTGTGAATTCCGCAAATTTTGGAAAGCCTTCGTTAGCAGAATTAAAGAAAAATATAGTTAGAATTCAAAAAGATGCATTAGAACTAATTCAAAACAGTGATATATATGAGTACAATTATAAAACAGAAAAAAATGGAGATAAAAAGCACTATGGCTTTGTAATTGGTGAAGGATATAAAACACCAGACGAAGTACTATCAAAAGATAAAAAAGCAATAAATATAGATAATATCGCTGCAATTGCATGGCGAGGAATACAAGAAATATTAGAAAAATTACAAATAATTGAACAAAAAATAAAAATTCTGGAAGGAAGTGAGTAAAAATATGGAAGATTTCATTTTAAGAGAACGAGAAACAAAAGACAAAATTGCCGATGTAATAAATGCTTCAGGACTACCAGCACTAACGC
This sequence comes from uncultured Clostridium sp., assembly GCA_946497585.1. Classification (GTDB taxonomy): domain Bacteria; phylum Bacillota; class Clostridia; order TANB77; family CAG-508; genus CAG-793. The sequence goes on along the minus strand of CAMMLF010000003.1, from coordinate 1,056 downwards.
TTAAATCAATTTTAAAAGAATTTCTCGAAGCTACTCTTGTAGTAGAACAGCAACAGTATGAACAAGCAATGAAAAACAAGATAGAAAAAGAAAAAAGCAAGGAGGATAAGTCTAGTGAAAAGAAGTGAAAAAATAATAGTAGACTTGAAAACAAAAAACTATGATGAAATAAGACTAAAACAGCTTGATACAACGGAACTAGAATTCAAAATACTTGACAATAGTATAGATGTTGATTTAAGCAGTATCACATCAGCTGATATAGTATTTTCTAGACCAGACAAAACAATAGTAATTCAAGAATGTACAATTGATAGCGAAAATAATACAATCAAAGTTGTTTTGCTTGAAAATTGTTTGAGAGTGTATGGAAAAGCAAAAATTGAAGTGGAACTAAAAGAAAATACGGAAGTTGTATCTACTTTCTATATCAATGTTTTCATAGAAAGAACATCAAAAGAAGATGTAACAGCAGAAAATGCTCAAACGTATATAGAAAGACTCGAAAACATAATTTCTGAATTAGAAACGGAAGCAGAACAACTACTCACAGATATAGAAAATGAAGCAGATGAAAAAATAGAAGACATAGAAACACGATATACAACACTAACAAATACGATAAATACGCTAGTAGCAAATTATCAAGAGCTTGTAGAATATGTAGAAGAAATAACTGATAGTGTAGGAACAATAGTAGACAGTCAAATGAACGACTACTTGCTCAAAAGAGTCGATGTGAGTACTGTAACAATACCAGCAAATACAACTATAACAAATGGGTATGAGATAACATTGCCGATACAGTATCAAGTAGGAAACAATTCGCTTGAACTTCGACTCAACAGCGAGGTATTGAAGCTAGCAACAGACACAACGGATGGACACTACAAAGAGGTACGGAACTGCAGGAACACTAAGTAACAAAATACAATTCTATAGAACAGAAGCAGACGGAAGTTGGACACTTGATGAAGATGTAACATTAACAGCAATAGTACGAGGAGTAGAACAAAGCACATCTGGTACTACTGATACTACAGAAGAAAGTGAGGT
>CAMMLF010000002.1 GCA_946497585.1 uncultured Clostridium sp. | reverse complement strand
ATAATATAATCTAATAATATATAAGGAGAATTATAATGTATAATAGTATTTATATAATAAACAATAAAGAAAATTCTTATATAGAATACTGTAATTATTATAATATAAAAAATATAATAGAAAAAAATAAGAATTATAATAATAAGTTAAAAGAATATAATTCTATAATAAATAATATAAATAAAATAAGAAAAGAAAATTATATAATAAAGTATTTCTTTAATAATAATTACTACTTATATAAGTATTATAAATACAAATATAAAATAAGAATATAAGGAATAATATTATAAATAGAATTTATAATATAATGTTATATAATAATATAATATAATAATATAATAAGAAAATAAAGTAATAAAGGACAGTAATATAAAGAATATAACATAAAATAATAGTATAAAAGTATATAATAAAAATAAAAATAAAAAAGGAATAAAATAATAAGGATAATATAAAATAAAGAATATAAGAATATAAAGTATAGTAAGATAAGTAATATAAATATAGTATAAAGAATAAAATAATAAGAAATAGAATAATATAAAGTAAAAATATAATAAAAATAAACAATATAATAAGTGGTATAAAATATAATAAAAAAATAAAATGAAAAATAAAATAAGAAATGTAATAAAATAACATAATAAAAGTATAAAGTATAATAAAGTAAATAATATAAATATAATATAAAGAATAGAATAGTAAAGAATAGTATTATAAATATAATAATAAGTATAAGTTTTGTAGTACGCAGAAGTAGTCGAAAAAGCAGGTTTAGGGTTTCGAGGGCGGTTGGAGGAAGAGAGGGAGGGGTGTAGCAAACTACTCACTCTTTGTCAAATTCTTTTTCGCACTAATTTTTCTTTAAAAAATTTGATTTTTCGCGCGATTTTTGCTATAATAATATTATAGAAAAAATAAAATAAAAGTTGAAGGGAGAGATGAGTATGGAAACAAGAAACATATTTTTCAGCGAACTTACAACTGAGGTACAAAACAGAATTTTAGATAGTTTTGGAGCTAGTTCAGCCGCAGAGTTAGGACTAGACAAAAAACCATATATTACAGCTACTTATGACAGTGATGGGCACGTAGAGGCTGTTGGAGTGTTTGAACCAGCTTTTTAAGCTGTGTTACATATATGTCAATTCAGCTTATGCGAACAAAGTTAGCGATAGCGCTGAGACTAGGGACGACGGTTTCAAGGTCACTGCACTATTGTAGGCTTTAACTAGGTAAGCTGAAACCGAAACGCACAGAGGGACACTTGGTAATGGGATACCAGAACCTAGTGTGAATGTGAAGTCCATTTCATCTTGACGTTATGGGCGATAGAAAAGTAATATAACTGGGAGAGTATAAAGGTGACAGCTGCAGCTGTTTGACCCCTTAAAGTAGTGGCATACAAGCTACGGTTAGAATGAAATTCAAGAGAGTAGACACGGCTACTCTCTTCTTTTTTTTATTTATGTTTGCGCTTGACTTTTAGTGGAATTTGTGGGATAATGGCCCGCACAATTTGCGCTAGAAAGCGTTTTACTTATTAAAGGGCAAAAAGAAAGAAAGCTATTTATAGCTTTCTATTATTTCTTTTACTTTCTTGTTAGCTTGTTGTTCGGCGGCAAGTCGTTCTTTCTTTGGAAGTTTATTTATATCAGCTTTTACTTGTTTAACCGCCCTCTTCTCAATTTCAGCTTTAAATTCTTCTATATCGTCATCAGGTTCATATTCAGGCTTTTTGACAATAAATTTTATTTCAATATATCTTTCATTTTTCTCTTGGTCTTCTGTAAATAGAATTATAGAAGAGGGAGAATTTTGAGATAATATTCTTTCACATATATATCCTTGGTCTTCATAATACTTCTTAATTTTTTTAAGTTCTGCTTCTCTTAGCAAATTAGACTTTTCGCGCTCTGTCATAAATAGTACCTCCTTTTCTAAAAATAAAGCAGGGTCTATGCCCTGCTGTTACTAGAATTCTACTACTTCTTCTTCTTTGTTAGCTTTTTTGTTTGCTTTGTTAGCTTTAGCAGCTTTCTTAGCAGCTCTTTCAGCTTCTCTTTCAGCTTTTCTAGCTTCTACTTCTGCTCTTTCAGCTTCATAAGCAGATACCATTTCATCTATTGAAGTTTGATTTTTTGGAACAGTTAATTTTACTACTACGACTTTGTCGTTTCCTTCTAAATCTTTTACAGTTAATGCATATTCAGTATTTGATACTTTTGCATATGCTCCTAATCCTAAAACTTCTACTGCATTGCTTCTTGCAGCTCCATCATTCATTGCTTTTGTTATTTTATCTGCCATAATTGACCACCTTTCTGCCTTTCGGCTCTCACGTTAAGGTCGTGACCCTATTTTATTTTTATATATTCGGTTATTTTTTAACCGTTTATATCGAAATTAGGTTGTTTTTTCTTTCTTTCTATAATAATTATATCATAATTTTAAGTTTTTGTCTAATTTTTTGTTGTTAATTCTTATAAAAAGAAGGGAAAGTAGTATTTTTACGAGGGTTTCGCCTACTTTATCTATTATTTTTGAACATATCGGCTAATTTTTTATTTATTTTCTATAATTATTATATCATAATTTTAGTTTTTAGTCAAATTTTGTGGAGCCCACAACCTGAATCGAACAGGTAACCTCCGCTTTACAAGAGCGGTGCTCTGCCAGTTGAGCTATATGGGCGAATGGCTGGCACAGAGAGCCTCGAACTCCCGACCCACTGGTTAACAGCCAGTTGCTCTACCTACTGAGCTATGTGCCAATATAATTGGTTGCGATGAGTGGAGTCGAACCACTTAACTTCAGCTTATGAGACTGACGAGATTCCGGTTCTCTACAATCGCAATATATGGTAGTCCCTGTTGGTCTCGAACCAACGACCTTCGCCTTGTAAGGGCGACGCTCTCCCAGCTGAGCTAAGGGACTATTTATTTTTCTTTACTATAATAATTATATCACAATTTTAATTTCAAATCAAGTTTTGACTCTTCTCTTCCCTACTCTAATGTAGGAGGCTTACCGTTAAGCTTCGGCGCAGTAATCCCCACCGCACCGTGGGAGTCGAACCCAAGAGCCAAAACTAAAACCAGTACTGGGTGCTAGATTGTTTTAACCTCTGTCTAGCTAAAGAGGGCGCTGGTGCGGCATGAAGGATTCGAACCTTCGACCCCTTGATTAAAAGTCAAGTGCTCTACCATCTGAGCTAATGCCGCATATAAGTAGTAGTTTGTTTTTATAGGTGAGGATGCAAACTACAAAACCCTTTAGTGGTGGAGCCAAGGAGAATCGAACTCCTGCTCTCCTGCTTGCAAGGCAGGCGCTTTACCAGCTAAGCTATGGCCCCATATGTGGCGACTCGATGGAGAGTTGAACTCCAGTCTCAAGCGTGACAGGCTTGTATTCTAACCGTTGAACTACCGAGCCATTTTGGCGCCGTCCACAGGATTCGAACCTGCAAGCCCTTTCAGGCCAACTGCTTTCAAGGCAGCTCCCTCACCAACCCGGACAGACGGCATATAATTGGTAGCGCTACCCAGAATCGAACTGGGGACTCCACCGTGAAAGGGTGGTGGCTTGACCACTTGCCCATAGCGCCATATTTGTTTTTGTTTTTCTTTTTTCTTTCTATAATAATTATACTATAATTTTAAAATAAAATCAAATTTTCATTTTGCTATTTCCCGGGTTGAAATTGATTTTCTTTTTTCTTTTTTCTATAATAATATTATATCAGAATTTAAAATGAAATTCAAGTTTTAACTTGTATAAGTTGTAGCTGCTGAGACTTGACTTTTAGTTAGCGGCGAAGTATAATTGCACGCACAGCTGCGGTGTAGCTGCCATCCAGCTACTCCAGCGGTAAACATATTATGTAAACCTAAAGGTTTATTAGCAAACAAAAGCCAGCTACAAGCTCTATTGCAAGTAGCTGACCAATGTATAACTTTGAGAAAGGGAATGTCTCTAATGAGACTGGTTCCCGGAGCTAGACTCGAACTAACACTCCAGGAGTCAAAGTCCTGTGCCCTACCAGTTAGGCTATCCGGGAATATAAGTGCTAGACTTATGGCTCTAGCTACCTTATGAAGGGAGTTGTTGGTGGGCCAGTAAGGACTCGAACCTCCTAGTCAAATGACGCCAGATTTACAGTCTGGTGCAGCTCACCACCTCTGCCGCTGACCCATATATAAACCGGCTGCCGTAGTCAGGACGATAATCGAACTGTTACAGACGGCGCCGTGCGTTCAATATACCCAAAATGGTATATGAAAATCTATATGATTAGGTATGCAAACTAAATTGGTGGATAGAGAGGGAATCGAACCCTCACACCATTTCTGATACAGGATTTTAAGTCCTGTGCGTCTACCAGTTCCGCCATCCATCCGTATGGCAGATATTCGGTGACACTTCACCACCCTCTGCCAGGGGCATTGCGCAGTTATTTATACTCAATGCGTGAAGAGTTTGGTGCACAAGGAAAGAATCGAACTTTCATACACTGGTTTCTAAGACCAGCGGCTTTGCCAGTTTGCCTACTCGTGCATAGAAAAGGAACTTCAAAGTAGCTACGACTCGAGAATGAAGTCCCATTATCCGTCAAGGGTATCGCGATAAATTAAAGTTACTGCCTTGACTACAACTTATGGTTGTTAATCAGCTATGTAAAGTATAGCAACTCCTCTTTCAGTTAGGTCTGACATTCCAATTTACCGGTCCAACCAGTTAGGACTTTGTTAGGAATGATTCTTGGACTCCTAGAAAAAATATTTTTTTATTTTTTCTATAATTATATTATACTATAATTTTTAGTAAAAATCAAATTTTGAATTATATAAGTTCTAATAATTTATTGTAGTCTTCATTAAATATGGCTTGTTCTTGTTCTGGTGTGAATCTTGTAGTTGTTTGAAAGAACTCTACTAATTTTTCAAAATCTTCTTTATTTTCTTCTTCATCGTCCATCACTTCACACAAGTCAAATATATAAACTCTCTTACAAATAGTTGGCTTTGGCCCAGCTGCCGCAGCTCGTTCAGCTACTGTTGTTATACAATTTAATTCGTCTCCCAAATATCCAGCTTTTTCACCATTAAAATATACCTCACTCTCGTGATTATCATCATTCCAAATTATTACTCTATTACAAATTGATATAGCATAATCTGTCATCTTTTATTTCTCCCTTCTTTTTTTATTTCTATAATAATTATAGCATAATTTGTAGCTGTTTGCAAATTCCAGCTTTTTGAAACCCAGCTGTTCCAGCTGCTGACAACCCAGCTGCTGACAAATCCTAGCTGTACGGTCCAGCTGCCAGCTATCCAGCTGTTCTAGGTCCAGCTGCTGAGGGTCGGCCGCAAACTATAAGAAATTTGACAGAGTCGGCGGCGAGCAAGCCGGAAGTAGGGTAGTGAGACGGTAAAGTTATTATGTAAAGGTATTATGTAAACCGGTGCCCGCACGCGCATTTGTGCGCGGGCCGAATTATGTAAACTTTACATAATATTATTTTGGACAACAAAGAAAGAGAACATTTGTTCTCTTTATAATTCTATCACATAAGTTTTTCTAACGTGTTTTATTGCAATTTCGTGAACATTATCTGGAATATAAAATCTATCTTTTGGTAAATGATAATAACCCAATTTGATTAAGTAATCTCTTACTTTATCCTCCAATCTTTTCGCTGCATATTCACTAGCACAAGGTATTACAAGTAATATTGTCATATCTGTGTTTCCATAAGTTGGATTGTGTAAATGCTCATAAAATCTTCTTGCTAAATTATTTGTTATTCCTATTTTTATAAGTTTTTCGCCCATTTGATGAATTAAACTTACATAAAAGCAATCTTTTTTTGGAACTTTTAGTCCTTCTTTTAAATCACATATACAACCATTTCTTTGAGTTAAAATCATTTTATCCATAATAAATCAATTCCCTTCTTATTTAAATTTCAAGCCCTTGAAGGGTATTTACTACCCTTCAACAACTGTTGTTTTTACAATATTTCTTTTATTTTCTTCTCTGCGTTTTTTATCTCTTGCAATTTTTTTAGCCTTTGCCTCTGCTCTCTCTTTTTCTTTTTGTGCTTTTTCTTCCATTTTGAAGTTGTAATCTTCGGCTAAAACTTGAGCATTTTCGCCTTCTTCTAATTTTGGTACTACAATATCAATTCTTACTGTTTTTGTTTTTTGTCCGTCAGGTGTTTCAAAAGTAAAGTCTTTTGCGAATTTTGTACCTTCTACTTGTAAAAAGTTTGTTAAGCCGTTATCTGCAATTTCCTTCATTGCAACCTCTCTTGCCATTTCATTGATTTTTGCTATTGTTAATTTTGCCATACTAATCACCAAACCTTCCTTAAATTTATTTTTCTTATGAGTTCCTTCCGTAGGTTACCAGTGAACTTTTTACCCTACCCTTACTGTACTTATATTATATCATTTTTTCTTTTGTTTGTCAATAGTTTTTTTTAAAGTTTTATAAACTTTTTTTCAAGTGGTATTCTGTGTCTACTAAATTATTGAAAGCATTTTCAAGTGTATTATCTGCAAAATTCAATTCTTGATTTTCACTATCTTTTACTAACATTGTACACAATTCTAATTGTAACTCCTCAACTTCGTTCATTATTTTATTTAATTTGTTAATCATTTCTTTTTTATCCATTTTCAATTCCTTCCTTTCCTTAACTCTAAAGTTATTATAACATAGTTTTAGAGTTTTGTCAATAGTTTTTTAAAATTATTTTTTATTTTTTTTGTTTTTGTCTGTTCCCTTTCTGTATCTTTATTATACTATTATTATATCCATTTGTCAATAGATTATACAAAAATTTTTAAAAAATTTTTTAAATTATCGTAAGTGATTATGTAAACTGGCGCACGCACAAAAACATTTGTTCGATTTTAACTTATTAAAAAAGATTTACTATGCAAGTAAATCTTGTTTGTATTTGACTTTCATATGTTCAACGAATTTTGGTATTACTTTATTATAATTTTCTTGTAACATTATTTGCCAATTTTCTACAAGTTCTTGATTTTCTTTTATAAAATTCATTGCCCATTTATCTGCAAGTTTTTCTAGTTTTAAATTAAAATACCAATTATAAAAGAAATCTAAAAGTTTTGGACTGCATAATTTCGCTTGAATACCTTGTATAATCATTGTACCTATATTATATTTTATTTCGTTTATTCTCTTATAAGTATAAATATGACCTAATTCGTGTAAAAAACTTAAAATCTCACTACTAAATTCGCCGTTTATATTATATTCTTTTAGTTTTCTATTCATTTTGTTATAAAATGCTTTTCTTCCTAGTTTATTTTCAAAAATTGGTATTTCTATTTCTTTTTCTTCCAATTGTGGAAAACAACAAAAAGTTTTACCTATTGAAATACGAATATCTTTATCAAAATGTTTTAAAATTACCCTATAAGGTTTTAATATCAATTTAAAATATCTTTTTGTTTTCATTTTCTATCACTTCCCTTTCTTTACTTATATTATACTATTATTATTTGCAAAAGTCAATAGATTTATTCAAATTTTTTAAATTTATTTGCAACATATTATGTAAACTTGTTCGCCCGCACACAAACAAATGTTCGATTGCGGGCACGCACTTGCCAAACATTTGTTCGGTTTACGTAAAAATTAAAAGGTTGTTAAGCAACAACCTTTTGTGGTATTCTCCAACAACTACGATTTATATTTTTGTTTATTTTCTTATGAGATTTAAAACAACGAACAAGTATTTGTGCCTCAATTCTAGTATCTTCAAGTCCTGTATGTTCTTCTGAAAATTCTTCTTGTAACATATAAGAAAACATTCTTTCGGCGTTTGTTATTAAATTACCGTTTTCATTTCTAACATTTTCCCATTGAAAAGTTTTTTGTGTTCCTAATACTTGACAAGCAATATGCCATATATCACAAACCTTTGTACCATAAGGTAAAAACCAACGAACATAAGAACTTGTTATAAGTCTTGTTGTATTGTTTAATGTTGTATAATCAAAATTTGCATTGTAAGCATAAACTTCTTCAACCTTAAATTGTTCAACGGCTTGTTTTATCATTTTTCTTGCTTGTAATAATGTTACAACTTTTCTTTTACCTTGTTTTATTTCTTCATAATATTTTGGTAATTTTCTTCTATAATATGCCGTATTCATAAGTTCTTTATCGTAGAAAATTTCCTTTATTACTAAACTTTCTGCAAGATATTCGTTGCCTTGTTTATCATAAATTCCAAAACCTAAATCATATACCAAACCATCGTTTGGTGCATTTTTAACTCCTATTTGATTATTTGTTGTTTCAACATCTAAAACCATAAAATATTTTTTTCTTAAATCAATTTTCATTTCTATCAATTCCCTTCTTCTTTATTATGTACTTATTATACACTATTTATTCTTATTTGTCAATACTTTTTTAAAAATTTTTTAATTTTTTTATCCTTCTAAAATAAACAATAAAATCATACCAATTTCAAAAACCATAACCCATAACCAACCCATAAAATAATCAAAATAACTCCCACATTGTTCTTTTCCTAATTCTTTTAAATTAGAACGATAAACAATAATTGATAAAATAATTGTCAACATTTTCAACACCCTTTCTTCTATGAAACTTTATAAGTATTTCTTTCCTTAATTGCTTTTATTAGTCTTTCCTTATCTTCCTTTTTACATAATTTTATATATGGTATCTCGTGAATTACTCCCATTACTAAACTGCATAAGTCGGCGATTTGTTCAGATAACCAACCAATAAAACAAAATGGTAAACCTATCAAGTAAAAAGGTAATTTTAATATTGTTTTATAACTATTTACAATTTGTTCTAAAATTCCTAAACTTATCATTTTAAATTTAAAACCTTTTTCTATATTTTCCATTTTAATTATCATTTTTATTGTTTTTAAAACCATTTTAATTCCTCCCTTTCTTTATATACTTATTATACTACTATTATATGTATTTGTCAAGTAAAATATACATTTTTTTAAAAAAAAATTTTTATTTTATTGCAACAGATTATGTTAACCAACCACGCACGCGCAGTTTACATAATTATCGGTTTACATAAAGAAAAAGAACTGTATTATATATACAATTCTTCTAATTGTTTTAAGATTAAACCTTTCCATTTTCCTGTTGAATTGTCTGAAACTGTTGTAATTCTTTTTATTCCTGTACCACCTGCATTTTCCCAATCTGTTAAATTTTTTGTATAATCATCTAGCAAGAAAAAATCTTTTGTAATTTTTGTATTAAATTTTCTTTCAATTACTTTTGCTTTATTTTCTCCATTTCTACAAATTATTATTTGACTTTCTTGTAAATTTGGTAAATATCTTCTTAACCAATTTTTTTTGTCTAAATCTGCATACATATTTGGACTTGCTGATAAAATATAAATTTGTTCTTTATTTTTTGCTAATTCGTTTATATGTTCTATTCCTTTATATGCTCCAAGTCTTCTAAAAAATCCTTTTTCTGTTGCAAATCTTCTTAAAGCATTTGGTACATTAAACTTTGCTATTGTTCCGTCCATATCAATAAAAATTCTTTTCATAATTATCACCTTTCCCTTTCTGTAACTATATTATATATTATTTATTTTTATTTGTCAAGTCTTTTTTAAAAAATTCTTCAATTTCTTTTATATCTTTATTTGTTAAATACATTTTTATCTCCCCTTTCTCTTTACATTCTTATTATAACATTATTATAAACAAAAGTCAAGTAAATATTCAAAATTTTTTAAATTTATTTGTAAGTTATTATGTAAACCAAGCGCAAACATTTGTTCGGTTCGGCGCCCGCGCGTGCCAAGTTTACATAATAACTTTACACTAACAAAAATAAAAAAATAGGCTTTCGCCTATTTTTTATAAAAGTAAATTCCTGTTACAACTGTAATTAGTATCATATTTACTATTCTTGTTAGTCTTTCAATTCCTAAATTGATTATAAAATTTGCAATTTTATCACTTACTAAAAATGTAAATACTAACATTGTAATAAATAAAACTAATTTTACTAATTTTACGAACTTTTGAAAAGTTCCTTTTGGTTCTCTTTCCTTTCTTGTTTTCTCCATTTCTCTTTTTTCTTTTCTACTCATAACTATCAAATCCTTTCTTTTTTAATTTCAATTATATTATAACATATTTATTTTATTTTGTCAACAATTTTTTGCATATTTCTGAAAACTTTTTGGTTGTGTTGTTTATCACTTGCATATCTTTTTGAGATACCAGAAATTGTATAACCGTTAAAATAACAACCGTTTTCGCTTAAGTACATTTTTTTCAATGCTCTTGCAACTGTCATTATACTTTCTTCTTTACTTGCAAATCTTTTAGTCGCATTTAGGTTACTATCGTAACTTTGCCAACCAAACAAGTTATTTCTTTCTCTTGCAAAATCACTTGTATTCCAACCACTTTCGTGAGTTGCAAGTCCTGCAAGATATATTGCATTTATTCCAGTTTCATTTTCTGCATTGATAAAATATTGTTCTAAACCTTGCATATTAGTATTTGCAAAACCTTTTTGTAATTCTTCTATTGTTATATTACTTTTTGTCAACAAATTCATATCAAAACTAATATTCAAATTACTTACTTGTTTTTGTTCTTCTGTTGGTTGTTCTTCTGATATTATTTCTTGTTGTATTTCTTTAACTGTATTTTCTACCGTTTCGTTGATATTCTTTTGTATCTCATTTGGTAATATACAATAGATTAAAATTAAAATCAAATTGATTACTACTAACTTTTTCATTTGTTCCTCCTTTCTATACTTATATTATAACATTTATAAAAGGGTTTGTCAATACTTTTTTTAAATTTTCTTTACATTTTTATTACATTTTTGTTACAAAATGAAATTATAGAAAGTTATTATGTAAACCACGAGCACGCACAAAGTGCGGGCGCGAGTTAACATAAAATGTTTACTTTCAAGTTTACATAATCTGTTTAAAATAAAATGAAATAAAGACAATAAAAAAGGAGAACTATTGTTCTCCTTTTTCTTTTGCTAGTTTTCTTTGTTCTCTAAGTTTTTTGTCCCTTGCAATTTTCTTTTCTTTTGCTTTTTGTTTTTCTTCTCTTGCAAGTCTTTTTTCTTCTTGTTCTTGTTGATATGCATCTGCAAAGTCGTCTGCCGTTTGTAAAGGGTCATCTTTTGCAATTTTTGGAACTACAATATCAACTCTTACTGGAAAATATTCTTCCATAAATTTTTGGTCTATCATCCATTTAGAACCTGCAACTTGTTTTAATTCTTCTAATACTTCTGGTTTAATTATCCTTTCGAAAACTGCCTTTCTTAATTCTTCATTTCTCTTTGCGATAGTAATTTTTTCCATAATATCAACTCCTTTTCTATGTTTTAAAGACTTTATCATCTGTCTTATTATACTTATATTATACTACACTTTTTTCTTTTTGTCAATACTTTTTAAGTATTTTTTCAAAAAGTTTTTTTCTTTTGTTTTTTGTCTTTTCTTTATTGCTATAATTATTATACTACATATTGGGTAATTTGTCAACTATTTTCTATATTTTTCTATAATTCTTTTTATTTTTATTAAAATAAATCGTAATTCAATGTATTCCTTTGTGTTTCCTGTTTCTTTCATTGCCTTTTCTTCTTCTTCTAATCTTTTCTTTAATTGTTTTTGTATTGTTTCATATTCTGTAATTGTTAAATGGTCAATATACTTATTCATTTGTATCAACTCCTTTCCCTTACTTCTCTTTTATTATACTACTATTATTTCCATTTGTCAATAGTTTTATTCAAAATTTTAAATTTTATTTTTTTTATTTGAAACATATTATGTAAACCTTTATGTTAATATATTATGTAAACCTGCAAGCACGCACACTAAAGGTTTACATAAAGAAAAAAGTTTGAAGATTTGCTAATCTTCAAACTCATTTTTGTATATTCTATATAATATATATGAGAAGATGAATATTGCTAGTATAAATCTTCCTTTATCTGCACAAACCCATTCAACACTCATTCCTAACATTGTAAATACTCCTAATATTATTATTGTTCCTAGTATTCCTTGTACTAATGTTTTTATTCCTCTTACTATTTTATTTTCTCTTTTTTTCATTTTTCTCATTTTCATCAATCCCCTTCTTTTTTTCTTTATTTTATCATATATTTTTTATTTTGTCAATACCTTTTTTGTAAATAGTTAGCTTATTTTGCTAACCATTTACATATCGTTGTATCTCTTTTTAGTCTTGCTTCTAGCTTTATTTGTTTTGTTCTTCTATTTTGTGTTTTGCTTATTCTAGTATTTGCTAGTAAAAACTTTTTCATTTCTTCTTTATTCATTTCGTAAACTTCATAGTTATCTGTTACATACATATAAGTATTACTATAATCAGCTTTTAGGTATTCGTCTATATATTCTTCTAAGTTTTCGTTTTTCATAAATCCTATACTTGCTTCTCCTGATTTAACGCTTATATGTTTATCCCCTACATTGATGTCGCTATCTAGCTTGTGGTTTGAGCTGTCTTTGTAATATGGCTGTTCTCCTGTTAGTGCTATTCTTAAACTATATTCTTTTAATTCTCCACGATTTGCTTTTACTAAACACGCACAAGTTGGTAACATATAAAATATTCTATTATTGTATATTTCTGTTTGTGCTTTAAATTCTTTTATTTGAAATTTATTCATTTTCTTTTTCTCCCTTCTCTTTATCTTACATACTTATTATACACTTATTATTTACATTTGTCAATAGTTTTATACAAATTTTTTAAAAAAATTTTATTACATTTTTGTTACAATTATGTTACAAGTTCATTACATTTGGTAACACTTTATGTAAACTTGCCTTGCAAGTGAACGTTTGTTTGGGACACGTTTGTTCGGTCGTGTCGCCTCTTTTCTTAGAGGCTCAATAGAAAGCCCGAACGCCCTTGAAACTGTAAGGATACGGGGTTAGTTTTGGGATTTCATACATTATGTAAACCGAACAGGTGTTCGCCTGGAAATTCCACTAACTTAACACTAATTTTTCAAAAATTCTTCCCTCCAAGTCTTGATTTCCTAACCTGCCGAATAGTTGACTTTTTTATAGTCCGGGTGTATACTTAATACAAGAAGATACAAGTTTGGTTTTAGGTTTAAAACTAAAATTCTACCGTTCCCGCGCCGTTTATTCTCTTTCTTTTGAAAGTTAATATTCGCGCAACCCAGACTCAAAACCTAAACTTAAAATCAAAATCAAAAACTAACAAAGGAGAGACGTATGAGAGTTAAATTTGAAATTAGAAATATGAATATAAATGTGGAGGCAAACCGCCTATGAACCTAGGAATTAGCAAAAGTCTAAACTACGACATTTATTCTAATGCTGACCGCGCCGACTTCGTTCGTTCCCTATTTACCCCTGAGTTAGAGCAACTAGCCAAAGAGCACTATAACGAAGACTCAACTAAAAAAGAACTTGAAGCCGCCGCCAACTACATTTTGTATGGCAAAGACCCAAAAACCGACAAAAACTTTGTTCAAAAAAAAGAAGTCCAAATTGAGACGAAATATAGTTCGTATAAGAAAAAAGAAATGGAGAGTTTAGATAGTTTGTTGGAAGACCCAAACACAAAAGAAGTTGACTTCCAACCAATTCAGAAGAATTGTTACAAAAAATACAAACCTACAATTGATAGGGAGAAGGATAAGGATATACCCGGTATGCAAGACTTATGGAACGCAATTGATAAGCTTGCGGCGCAAGTTAAGGAGTATAAAGATAAGAAGCAACTTGGGTTAGACTTCTACAAAAAGAACCACTTACTTATTCAACTAAGGAAAGAACAATTTGCATTAAAAGACTCAGAGGATACTACAATTAAATGTAAAGGCTACCACCTAAGTGGCCCTATTCCTGCCAACCTTTCTTCTGACACCGGATATGTGAGGGACTATCAGCAAGAATTTGTATACAAATGTTATAGAGCAGAACATTACAAACGTGATTTCGGTCCTGAATGGTATGCGCGCGAACAACAAGAAATTGCAAACTACATTGTTAGTGCAAATCCAAATTTAAATTGGCAGTGGGTAGAAGTTAGTCAGAATACTATTGACTTTACCAATTCAAAGCACGTTTATGAGTTTTTAGAACTTTACTCTACTTTAGTCCAGTCTTGTGACGAAAACTTAAATTGTGACCTAAAATTCCTAATTTGGGAGTTAGAAGATTATATAGAACAAGCCAACTTATCGGAGGCGCGCCGTCATATTCTTATTAGGAAGATTGATAAGGCAACTAACGAACAAATTAGGGAGGAATTACAAGAGAAATTTGGATTAGCATATTCAGACAATTATATTAGCACTATTTACAAACAAATGATTTGCGACAAAATTGCAAAAGCCGCTCAACTTTCTCGTGACAACTACATTTATCGCAACCAACCTGAAAAGTTTAAAGTTTGTTCTACTTGTGGTACAAAATTATTAAGAGACTCACGCAACTTTATTAAAAAACAAAACTCAAAAGATGGACTTGCGGCGAGATGTAAAATGTGTGATAAGAAGATTAGAGATAAGAAAAAAGAGGAGGGAAAGAAAAATGGATAACAGTTTTGATGAGTTATTAGAAGGACCAAATCAATATAGAGTTGAACCAATTAAGGTTAGAAAAACTCCTCGAATTGTAGGGAAGAACTGTAGAAAATGCGACAACTATTACAATCAAGATATGTTTTTAAATAGTAATTCTTGGTTTTTCCCTGATGGTTATTTAGATATTTGTAATGAATGTTTAAGTAAATATTTAGGAGATTGTACTGATTTGCAAAAAGCAGACAAATTCTGTCAATATGCAGATATACCATTCAATGTGAATGATTGGATTGCGGCCGCGCGAAACAACGGTTATAATGCTTTTAAAATTTACGCTAGTCAAAACTGGACTAAACAATACGAGACTATTGATTGGAAACCAGTTCATGATGAATGGGTACAAACTTTTAAAGAAGGTAAAGAGCGCGAAAAGGTAGGAATTATGCGCGTGGAGGATTTAAAAGAACTAAAAGAAAAATGGGGTAACTCTTTTACAGAAGACCAACTTCTTAGATTTGAAGCCTTATACGAAGATATAGATAAAACACAATCTATTACTACTGCAATTCAGAGAGATAATGCAAAGAAAATGTGTATGTTGTCTTATCAAATTGAAAACGCAATTTGGGATAGCGAACAAAAGGGTTCAGATATAAAAGCCTTAATCAGTGCTTATGACCAACTTGCAAAATCAGCAGACTTTACACCAAAATCAGCTAAAAACGCTGGAGACTTTGATTCTGTTGGAGAATTATGCGCGTTTTTAGAAAAAAGAGGATTTAATAATAAGTTTTATGATTGGGTTCCTCGTGATGAGGTTGATAAAGTTATGATGAACTTGCAAAAATATGTAAGAAGAATTGTTGTTGGAGAAACTAATATTGCGGAAGAACTGAATGAAAAATTAGATGCAATACAAAATATGAATAGGTTAGAAAACGATTATAGTGATGAGGAAGAAGAATATAATCGTATTACTATTGAGGATGATTTAGCTGATGAATTTAATGAAGAGTTTGAGGTGGATGAAGAATGAGTTTAGAAGTTAATACAGTAAAAGTAATAGACCAACCTGATACTCGTGAAGGAATAAAAGTTGATAAGGGGGTAATTCTAACTGAAGACCGTATTGACCAATATTATGACTTATATACAAGTTATATTAATTTCTTTACAGTTTATCCGGACTTATTTATTGATATGATAACTCCAAAAGACTCAAACTTTAGCTTATTTCCGTACCAAAGAATATTTTTAAGAGCCTGTATGCGTTATCGTTACCATTATTGTACGGCGCCCAGAGCATTCGCAAAATCATTCCTATCAATTCTAGCCTTATATTTAAGATGTATGTTCTTACCACGTTCAAAAGTTTTCATTTGCGCGCCAGGTAAGGAACAAGGAACTAAAATTGCAATAGAGAAAGTAACCGAAATTTGGGATAACTTTCCTCTTTTGGAAAAAGAAATTATAACAAAAAACTTTACGGCAGATATGGTTCGTTTAACTTTTAGAAACGGTTCTGTATTTGATATTGTAGCCGCACAAAATGCACAACGTGGTGGTCGTAGACACGCTGGAATTATAGACGAGGTTCGTGACCATGATGGAGATATGTTAAATGCTATTGTTTTGCCTCTTATGAACGTTAATAGAAGAACAGTAAGGGGAACATTAAATGATAGAGAACCACATCAAGCGCAAATTTATATTACTTCCGCAGGAAGTAAAAATTCATATGCTTATGAGAGAATGAAGGAATTAATGATAAATTCTGTAATTTCACCAGACCAAGCGTTTATATGGGGCTGTGATTATAGAATACCAGTAATGGCCGGACTTATTCCCAAAACTTATGTAAATGAGTTAAAAATGAGTGGAACATTTAAAGAAGATGACTTTGCTCGTGAGTATATGAGTATATGGACCGGAGGAAATTCAGATAGCTGGATTAGCTTTGATACTATTTCTCGACATAGAGTTATAGTTAATACAGAATTTAAAAGAAATGACAATCCTCAAAAACTTGGATACAATCATGAACAATTTTACATATTAAGTATAGACGTAGCGAGACTTCGTGCAGAAACTACAATATGTGTTTTCAAGGTTTTACCAAGTATGAATGGATTTACAAAAAAATTAGTTAATTTAGAAGTTTTGCCAGAAAAACTTCATTTTGAGCATCAAGCCGCAAGAATTAAAGAAATGATTGAAGCATATCAACCAAAAGAGGTTGTAATAGATGGTAACGGTCTAGGTGTTGGTTTGATGGATTATATGATACAATATAGTAAACACGATATTAGTGGTATGGTTTATCCACCTTATGGTTCTTTCAATGACGAAGATTATTTGAATAAGCAACCAAGAGATTGTCAAAAAATAATTTATGTTATGAAAGCGACTGGAGGTTCTGGTGTAAATTCGCAGGGAGTTATCAACAGTATTTGTTTTTCAGAACTTGTTAGTGGAAAAGTACATTTTCTAATTAGAGAACAAGATGCGAAAAATAGATTGTTAGCTACAAAGAAGGGTATGAATATGCCTATTGAAGCACGTATTAGAAAATTGAGACCTTATACTTTACAAACAATTTTAATTGAGGAAATTTTAAATATGAGAATTAAAGATGGGAGTATCAATCAAAATAATTTAACATTGGAAAGAATTAATACGACAATGAGTAAAGATAAATTTAGTGCTTTTGAATATGGTTTATATCGTATCAAAGATTATGAAACAAAATATATTAAGAAGAAAGCCAGAGCAAAAAGAGATTTAAGTAAATTTATGCAATTTTCAGCGCGAGGAGGTGGAAGATAAAAGTGATAACTGGTAAAGACGTTTTAAAAGTTATTAACAGTGTAAAGCCAGAAAAACATTTACAAGTTCGTGATTTTACAAATTTTAAAAAGGGACTTGAAGATATTGCTTCTATAAGTTTGAATAATTATAATAAGTATGGAAGAAAAACTTATGGAACAAAAGAAAGAAGAACTTCAGAAGAAATTGACCAAATTTTAATGCGCGATAATGAGCAAGAGTTAAGACAATTATCAAGAGACTATTGGAATTTAAGTGGTTTATATAGAAGACTAATTATGTATATGTCTAATATGCTTACTTATGACATTTTAGTAGTTCCTAAAATTAGTGCAAGTAAAAAACCTGAGAAAAACAAACTTATTAATGGTCTTACTGATGCAAGTTATTTTATTGACTCTTTAAACATTGAAAAAGAATTTTCAAGAATTATGTCTACAATGTTGGTTGATGGAGTTTATTATGGATTTTTTAAAGAATGTCCTAATAATAAATATATTTTTCAAGATTTAGACCCTAATTATTGTAGAACTAGATATAAGTCTGCAAATGATATGCCAGTTTTAGAATTTGATTTAACTTACTTTGTTCAAATTAAAGGGCGCGAAGCCGTTACAAATGTTGATGAGTTAAATTTATATCCTAAGTATGTAGTTAAAAATTATAAAAAATATTTTGATAGAGCTACTACAATAGATAGAAAAACTGGAAAAACTTACTTAAAAGACAAAAATAGTTTAGAAGAAGGCCGCTGGTTAATTATACCGGACTCATTAGGAATTGTTTTCTATTATAAAGATACAAAACCTTTCTTTACTACTGTTATTGAATCTATTGAAGATTTAAATGAATATAAAGGAATTGAAAAATCTTTAGATAAACAAGAATTAAAGAAAATCTTGTTACAAACAATACCTATGAATGACCAAGGCGAGCTTTTATTCTCTTTAGAAGAAGCTAACGAAATTCATAAGGCCGCAGTAAAAATGTTAAGAAACAATCCAGATGTTGACGTATTTACAACAATGGCGGAAACAGAAATGTTAGACGTTCAAGATAGCGCGCAAGCCAACAGAGATAATTTAGAGAAAATGGAACGTTCTTTCTATAATGAGGCGGGAGTTAGTAAAAACTTATTTGCTTCTGATGGAACAACGGCTTTAGATTATTCTCAAAAAGTTGATATGGCTTTAGCTTTAGATATGTCAAAACCATTTGCGACATTCTTAACATATCACGCAAATAGAAAATTTCCTAACAAGAAATTTTTTCTTGAAGTTTCTATAATGCCAATAACACATTATAATCGAGAGGAAATGTTTGATTTGTATTTGAAAGGTGCACAATATGGTTATAGTAAAATTATGGCCGGTGTAGCTTCAGGTATAAAACAAAGTAACTTATTAAGTTTAATTACTTTAGAAAACGAGTACTTGAACTTAGCTGAAACAATGATACCTTTACAATCTTCTCATACAACTAGTGGAAAAGACGTTCAAGAAGAAGCTAAAGGAGACAAAAACAAAGACAGTAACGCTACTGATGATAAAGGTGGCGCACCAAAAAAAGATGGGATGGAGAAATCCGATAAAACCCGTCAAAACGAAGAATCAAAATAAGGAGGAAGTATGATGGAAAATCAAAAGTCTACTCCTACAAATTTTGTTGCAACTGTTTATGGTAATTTAGTTCCTTTAAACAATTCTGCTTTATCAAAAGCGAGATTAAAGATTTTTTACAAAGGAATGAACAGAAATGGTTCTTATATCAATGAAGAAATCGCTGAAAAATTAATATCTACATTACCTGGCACACCAGTAGTTGGATATTATGACAGTGATAAAGATGATTTCTTAGGACACGTTTCACCAGAAAGCAATCGTGCTTATGGTTTCGTACCAGAAGAAATGAACTTTAAATGGGAAATGTTTTTAGACCCAGATGGCGTTTATAGAACATATGCCTGCACAGATATAATTTTATGGACCGGCCGCTATCCTATAGCCTCAAAGATAGTTGGTAAGAGTCATTCTATGGAATTAAATCCAGATACTGTTGAAGGTGAATGGGTTGAGCATGACGACGAATATTATTTTGAATTCACTAATGCTGAATTCTTTGGTTTATGTGTTCTAGGAGAAGAATATGAACCTTGTTTTGAGGGGTCATCTTTTTATGAATTACATCAACAAGAAAATAACGCTAGTATTTCAAAAGATTTGAAGGAAATGTTCAGCTTATATAAATCAACAATAGACAGTGCAGAAGAAAATCCAACAGGAGGTCAAGAAATGGAAGATGAAAAATTAAAACCTCAAGACTTAGATAACGATTCAGTAGAAGAAGAAGTTAAAGACCAAGAAGAAGAAGTTAAAGAAGAAGAAAACAAACCTTCAGAAACTGAAGAAGTTAAAGATGAATCTTCTGAAGAAGGTGAAGAAGAAGAAACTGACGAAGAAGAAAAAGAAGAAGAACAAGAAGAACCAGAACAAGAAGAAGAAAATGAAGAAGAAGAGTCAGAAGAAACTGATGAGCCTGAAGAAGAAGAGGAAGAAAAAGAAGAAGTTGATTTCAATTCTGCTTTAGCTGAAAAGGATAAAACTATTGCTACTTTAGAAGCTGAATTAAAAGAATTAAGAGAATATAAAAAAGCAAAAGTTAACGAGGAAAAAGAAGAAGTTTTAAATACTTATTCTAATAAGTTAACAGAAGAAGAAATCGCTGATTTTAGAAATAAAATCGAAGATTATAACTCTGCTGTTGAACTTAAGAAAGACATTGCAGTTTGTTTATTAGATAAACAAAGCAATGAAGAAAAGATTGAAGAATCTAACTATGCTTTAATCAATAGTCGTAAAAATACTTTCACAGGTATTGAAGCTATTGTAGCAAAATATGCTAATAAAAAATAATTTTTATAGGAGGAAAAGATAATGGCTATAAATAAAAGATTAACAGAAGCTAACGGTGTATTAGAAAAAAATGCAGTAATTTACCCAAGAACAGGTAACATTATGGCTATGTATCCATTAGCTGAATCTGTAAAAAAAGCTGAAAACGGAATGTTATTAGGAGTTAACTACGCAAAAGGTGAAATCGAATACCCATCTGCTAGCGCTGACGCTATTATGATTTTAGACTCAGCTGAAAAAGAATATGATAAAAATGTTGTTGGTTTAAATCAACACTACTTAACACCTGAATATGGATATATGCCAAGATTAGGTAAATTAGAAGTAAATGATAGATTTACAACAAGTTCAGTAGCTTATGATACATCAGTATTTGCTGACGAAGAAGCTATCGACGCTGCTATCGAAGCAGGAACAGTTTATGGTAAAGCTTGTACTACTGAAGGATTTAAAGGTTTAATCGAATTAACAAAAACAAATCCTACAACTGAAAAAGTTGCATTAAAAGCAGTAAAATTCACAACATTACCAAATGGAGATTCTGCAGTTAAATTTGCAGTAATTAAAGCTGACTAATTAAGTCAAAATTTAAAAATATTATAGGAGGAAAAACAATGGAAGATAATATTAAAGAATTAGCTTTAGCTGCAGTTACAGGTAAAGCAGTTGCTAACTTCTCTAAAGCAGATGTTGAAACAGCATTAAGAGAAGAAATTAGAAAAATTGCTGGTTCAATGAAAGACTATCAAAAAAATAAATGGGATTTATTTGAATTAATTCAACAAACTGCTGACGAAATCGTTCCTAATAGAATTATCGATATAATGGGACAATTCGCTGAAGTTCAACAAGTTGGACAAGGAAATAAAGCAACATTTAAGAAAAGATTAGGAAAAAGAAGAGGAAAAAGTTTCATTACTAAAGTATCACCAGCTGGTACTTACGAAGCTTTCAGATTAGATAGCGAAGTAATGGAAATCCCAACACAAGCTGTTGGTGCAGCCGCAATCATCGACTGGGAAAGATATTTAGATGGTTTAGATGATATGGCTGATTTAGTAGATATCATCATGGAAGGATTAGAAGATGCTATCTACAAAGCAGTTTATGAACAATTAATCGCTGCTTATACAAACGTAAAAATGCCAGCTGCTAATAAAGTTACAGCTAGCGGATTTGATAAATTAGCTATGGACAGATTAATTTCTGTAGTTAAATCTTATGGAGATAATGCAATTATATTCTGTACTCCATTATTTGCTAGAAATTTAGATAACGAAATTAAAGGTTCTTATTTAAATGATACAGATAAAATGGAAGTTAGAACACAAGGATATGTTGGTATATACCACGGAACACCTGTAGTTGTATTACCTATGGCTGTTGAAACAGAAGCTAACTTAAAATGGGCTTATGACCCTTCATATGCTTTCGTTATGCCTGCTGGAAAAGAAAAAGTTGTTAAAATCGTATTAGAAGGAGATTTACAAATCAATGATTGGACAAATAGAGACTGGTCATTAGAAATGCAATTCTACAAAAAATATGGTGTAGGTATGTTATACTTTAACAACTGGGGAGTTTACAAAGACACTTCTTTATCAGTTGACGTAATGAGTATGTAGTTTGTAAAAAATTAAAATAGGTTTGCGGGTGGACTCTGTCCGCCCGGCAAATGCGTTAAAAGGAGGAAAATTGAAAATGGATGAACAAAATTTAAAAAATATAAGAGTAAGAGTTAGAAGTCTTGTTCCTGGAGCTGTTACATACAGTTCTGATGTAAGACACGTTCGTAGAGAATGGAGTAGACAAAATCAAATTATTCCAATTCCTGCTGATGAGTTACAAGAAGTTTTATATGACCAAGGAGTTTATAATTTATTCGCTTTAGGATATTTAGGAATTGAAAATCCTGACCATAGAAAATTAGTTGGTTTAGAATATGATGGAAGCGATGTCAAATACGTTCCTTTCACTTCTGATATCGCTAGACGATTATTGGTTGATGAAAAGAACTTAGATGCTTTTAGAAATAAAATTTCTAATTTAAAAATTGGTAATATTGAAACTTTAGTAAATGCCGCTTACGAAATTAAAGATATTAGTTATGATAAAATGAAAATTATGAAAGAACTAATTGGAGTAGATATAGCTAATTTAATTAGGAACAATGATGATGACCAAGCTCAAAAATAATGGAGGTGTAAAATGGGCACTCCATTTAAGGAAGTATATAACGCTTTTCTAGCAAGAATAGAACAAGACGAGTGGTCATTAACAACTGATTTGGGTAATTTAGAAAGAGATTGGTTTGAGTTAATGAAAATGGCTATAAATCGCTTTAATTTTCCACGAGTAAGTCTTGAATACGATGAAAATAATGAATGTTTTGTAGAAAAATTAGGTCTACAAGAAATCCAATATCTTGCTGTTGTTATGAAAAATGAATGGTATAAACGTTGTGTATCTACTTGGCGTTTAATTCAACAACAATACCACACAAAAGATTTTGAATTTTTATCTCAAGCTAATCATATTTCTAAATTATTAGAATTGGTAGAACAATCTAATAAGGAATGTTTTAATATGGCAGATAGATATAGTCGTGTTATTAATCATAAACCTTTTGATTGGACAAAATTAGCAGGAGGTAAATGATGTGGAAAATAATGAAATAAAACTTAGTTATAGCGACAAGTTAAAAGGTAAGCTATTTGGATTATTAAAGGAAAGAGAGAAAAATGGTGAATGGGAAGCTTTTCTTGAAACAATAGAAGTTGAATTAATAGGTCTTGAGAAAGAATTGGCATCAATTTATTATTATAGTTTGCGCGCGAAGATAAGTTCTTTAAAATATTTACGTTATTCATATTTTAGAAAAACTATTTTTGAGTGCATGAATTTAATTGATGGAATTTATCGTCATGGAGAAATCGATGACTAATGATTATTATAAAGTGTTTCAAGAAAGATGTAAAAATCACGGAAAATCATTTAAAAGTTTAGTACAATCTCAAGCCGCACTAGACTTTCAAAGATTTTTAGTTAGTTCACCAAATACTATTGATGTAACTGTTAATGATGAAGAAGAAAAAATTAGAGTTGCAACAATATTAAATAAAGAGAAAAACGATACTGATGTTAGAAGATTTTTCTTAGCCAATAAAGAAGATGGTTTGAAAATTGGAGATTTTATTTACTGGGACGATACAGTTTGGATTTTATTAAAAAAAGAAAAAGATACAATAGATGCTTATGATAAGTTTGAAGGTTTGGAATGTAGACATAATATTAAATGGATAGATAAATTTGGCATTTTACAATCAACGCCTTGTTATCTAGTTGCGCAAACTGACGAGAAGGTAAAAGCTAACTTTAGAACTTGGAATAATATGATTACACCACAACCTAACAAATATTTAGAAATTATAACTTCTCGTAAAAACATTGAATTATCTCAAAGATTTTTAATAGATGAAACTGCATGGTCAGTAGTAGAAACAGATTATATCAGTGTAAAGGGTATAATTTATTTATCTTTAACTGAGGATAAGAAAGATTTATATGAGGACGATATAAATAATGATATTGCTGACATTGTTGATTTAAATAAATTCCAATTAAAATTAGAAGAAACTGAAATTACTTTGGGTATAGATGAAACTTATCAATTAAGTGGTAAAACTTATTTGAATGGTAATTTATATTCTAGTAATATTATAGTTGAAATTTTAGAAGGCGAAGAAAATATTAGTATAGATGAGAATTTAAAAATTACTGGTGTAAAAGAAGGAAGTACTAAATTAAGAATTAGTATGGAAGAAAATAATGAAATTTCACAAGAACTTAATGTTACTATTCAAGAAAGCGCGCCAGCTAATGTTGTTTATGATTTAAAAGGTGACGCAAGTATTAAATGGGGAAGAACAAAAGTTTATCAATTCGTTAGAGTTGTAAATGGAATTTTTGAACCAGTAAAAGCAGATTTTAGTATAGAAGACAAAGATAGGTTAATTAAAAATTATGAAATCAATGAAACTTCAATTACTATTACCGCAAATGAAGATAATAGGGTTGGAGAATTTTATATAAATTGTACTTTTGGCGAAGAGACAGTAAGAAAAGAAATAAAAGTTACAAGTTTGTGGATGTGAGGTGAAATAAGTGGATAAAGGAAAAATACAGACTCAAAGACGATTTGAAGTAATGGGTGAAGATATTTTTAAAATTGTAGATAGAATACAACATAATCAAACAATTTTAAAATTATTAAAATTTAGTGATTCTAATCCTCTTGCTCACGAAGACTTAACTCAACAAGAAATTGATGAGATGCTACATAAAAACTTGTTAATTGTTCCAAAATTACCAGATGAAGATGAAGATAAGAATTGTTATATAGTTGTTATCTTAGATAAATATAATGTAGACCCTGTCAATAGTGATTTTAAAAGTGTTATTATTCGTTTTGATGTGGTTTGTCCTTTTGATAAATGGATAATAAATGGAAAAACATTAAGACCTTATTTAATTTTAAATGAGTTAGATAAGATATTTAATGAAAAGAAATTGGCGGGAATAGGTAATTTGCGTTTTGTAGAATGTAATAGATTAGTAGTATCACCTTATTTAGGAGGATATACAATTAACTATGGACATTTCGAGTTTAATTAGTGAAGAAAAATTTTTTGCGGGTATTCCTATTGAAATACCCGATACTTGTACTATTTATTTTCCTACATTACGAGAAATTGCAAATATTGGAGCAAAAAACTTTTATAGTTATCTTAATCTTCTTACATTAGATAAAGAAGATGTTGACGAGTTCTTTAGCCAGCAAGGATTAGAAAATAATGAAATTAGTCCTTTTCAATTTACTCTAATGAACGCGCATAACGATTCTATATATCTTAATGATTTAAAGCGCGCATTTGATTTTTTCTTACATGAAAAAGAGATTTATATTCTAGTAGAAAATGAGGCTATAATACTAGGCGATTTAAAAGAAAATCGTATTATAAACTCTGAAAAATTCGATGCTATTTGTAGTGTGCTAAGGGCATCACATAATGTAGGTCAAGATACAACCGAGCAGAAAATGGATAATCCATCTAACGCTAAAGCCGCAGAAATTATTAAGAAAATCAAAGAAGGAAGAAAATTAAAAGAAAAATCAAAAAGTTCTAATTTGAGCTTTTTGGACTTGGTTGCTTCTCTGGCGGCAAAAGGTAATGGTATAAACCCTCTTAATGTATGGGATTTAACTTATTATGCTTTTAATGACCAATTTAAAAGAATGCAAGCAATCGAGGAATACGAACAAGCAGTAAATGCAGTTCAAGCGGGTGCAGACCCTAAAAAAGTAAAAATAGAATATTGGGTAAAATCTATCCAAGATAAAAAATAATAATAGGAGGAAGAACAGTTATGAATATATTTGACCAATATGGATTAAAAGAAGTTGCAAATGTTACTTTCTACGACATTAAAACAGGAAAAGTTGTTTTATTCTTAGATTCTTTAAAAGTTTCTACTATTGAAACAACAGCTGAAAACACTGAAGCTAGAGGTGGATGGGGAAATCCTGCTTTAATTACTTGGGACTACAATAAAGAAGTTAATGTAACATTAGAAGATGCTTTATTCTCAGCTGCTTCATTAAAAACAATTATGGGTGCTGGAATCGAAGTTGCTTCAGCTAGTGCAAAACAAACAATCGACGTTAATGAAGAATTAACAATTGATGCTGAAGGTAATGTAAAATTATCTTATCAACCAAAAGAAGGTACTTCTGTTTCATTCTTAAGTTTAAAACAAAATGATTACACAACTGCAAAACCAGCAGACGGAAAAGTTAAAGTTGGAGAAGCTGAAGATGAAGGAAAAGCAGTAAGAGTATTCTATAAAACTGAAGTTGACGGACAAACTGGAAACGCAGTAACAATTACAATTAGTGCTTCTAAATTCGGAGGAACATATAGAGTAGTTGGAGATACTATCGTAAGAAATAGAGAAACAGGTGAAGACGAACCATTCCAATTCGTAATTGAAAAAGCTAAAATCCAAAATGAAGTAACATTCACAATGGAAGCTGAAGGAGACCCTGCTACATTTAACTTACCATTAAAAGTATTAAAAGACGACCATGGAAATATGTTTAAATTAGTAAAATATAATATTCCAACAGTATCTGCTTAGTTTTATTGGGAATAGGAGCAATCCTATTCCCATTTTTTTGTTTTAGGAGGTTTTCTATGGAAAATACACAGAAATATTATGGATTGAAAGAATTGAATTCAGTAGTAATAAAGGCTTATAAGGATATTACTATTGGAAATAAACATTTTTCAGAAGGAGAACCTATTTTATATTTTGAAAAAATACAAATTAGTGAACTAAAAGAAAATAGTAAAATCGTTGCGGCGCGAGGAGGAAGAGGAAATTATCCTCACGTAATTTGGGAAGACTTTGATAATTTCTCTTTTGTATTAAGTGAAGGAGTACTTTCTAATACAAGTTTCAGTATTTTAAGCAATGCTGGGGTTTTTGAATATCAAGAAGGAGAAAATATTATTAAGTTACCAAAAAGACAGCAATTGGAAGTTTATAATGGTAAGGTTGAAGCAATGTATCAACCATTGCAAGAAAAATGCTTTATTTATCTTTTAAACGACGATAATATAATTGAGAAAAAAATTACTGATTTTAAAATTAATGAAGATAAAAGTATAGAAGTGGGTTCTGATTTTGAAGGGAGAGAAATTTTAATTGATTATTATTTTAATTATGTAAAACCTTATAGTAAATACATAATTGGAAATAAAAGAATTGATGGCTTCTTAACTTTAGAAGGTAAAGCATATTTTAAAGACGATATTTATGGTACTAATCAGACATTTTTCTTTGAGATTCCGAAAATGAAAATTACATCTAGTTTAGACATAGTTATGGGAGAAAAGGCAAGTCCGACAGTATCGGTCTTTAATATAGTTGGTTTACCAATAAAGGAGAATAATCAGTTTGTAGTTAGCAAAATGTATTTATTGAGTGATGATATAGATAGTGATATTTAAGCGGGTTAGCCTTGTGCTAACCCGTTTTTGTCGTTTAAGGAGGTAAAAATGGCAGTTCGTGATAAGAATTTAGTTACTAAATATGCCAGTTCTCATTTAGATAAGTTAGAAAAAGCTGGATATTTACATAGTAGTTATGATAGATTTAAAGAAATTACTCATTATAATAGAATAATACACGATAAAAAAGTTGCGGCCTTAGGAGACAAAATTATAAAAGCTCAAGAAAAAAGAGAACAAGATTGTTATAAAATTTTAGGAGTAAAAAACGCGCAAGAACTTAATGAGAAATATTTAAGTGATGAAGGTATCCAAACTTTTATTAAGAGTTCTTTTAATAATATTTATAATGTATTGGCTGATACGATGAAAGATGTTTTGGGAAGTAGTAATTTATCTCAAAATGTAAGTAAAAGCAATCAAAAGAAGTTAGCTGATAATATTGAGAATAGTTTTAATCAGGCTTTGCAAGGACTTAGTCAAGATTATCAAAAAAATTTAGAAAAACTGAATAATAGAGGTACTATTTCAAAAGAGGTGGTTTCTTCTTTTAGAAATATTGATAATAGAACTCAAGAAAATAAAATTAAAAAAGCCGGACAAATGGCGCGAACAGCATTAGGACAATGGAAAGGTTCTTTAGGTGAAGCCGCAGTTGGTTTATTTGCCTCACAACTTAATAACATTAAAGGTGTTGAAGTAACAGGAGGAAATATAGATGAGTTAGGAAAATTTATTAAATCTGATGTTACTACTTATACCGATAGTTTAGATATAGGTTTTTCAGTAAAAAACTATAAAATACAGGCAGACAAAGAAACTGGAAATAAGTTTCTACCTCATGATATTACTTTACATAGTGGAGGTTCTTTTGATACGTTTTTAAAACGTTTACAAAGTTTACATGGAGGAGAGGTACAACAAGAAGTTGATGAAATTGTAAGAGGATTAAGTAGTGATAATTATTATTACAATTTAATAAATGAAGCAATAGAAACCGCAGATTTTTCTTCTAGTGACCCTGCTCAAGATTTTATTGATACTATTAAAGGATTGGCGGCAGCCTGGTTTGGTACTCAATTAGTAGTAAATTCTAAAGAAGGTTTAGCTGGACAAAATGTTGATTTTTTTGTAATTTCTAATTATGGAGTTATTCCAATGTCATCATTATTAAAAGGTTTAAAAATTCAAGCCGCAAGTTTAAAAGTAAATATAAAATCTACTGCAAGTATAGATGAGGAAGAATTTTATGAAAGTAAAATAAGTGAATATTATAATCCTAATGAGGGATATTATAATCAATCTGTATTAAATATAGGTTTTTATGGAGGACAAGAAATTTATAGTGGAATTCAAATTAGTGAGATAAAGTTATCTTTAATTTTATCAAAAATAAATATATAAGGTAGGTGAGAGTGAATGGCGAGAAACGATAGTTTAAATATTCGTTTAAATGCACAAGCTAATATTACTAACATTGATAGAATTAAAAAAGAATTAAGCCAAGTAATGGATAATATTAGCTTAGATAAAAGTGTAGAGACAAGTTTAAATAAAACTTTAGAACGAATGACTAAACTACAAAAGGTTTTTGAAAACATTAGTAAAAAATCTGTTTTTAATGATAAAGATATTCAAAAAATTAATGCTATAACAGAAGAATTAGAAAATAATGTTAAACAAATTGGTATTACAATGAAAACTATCAATATGGATAGTTTAGTAAAAAGTACTACTCAATATAAAACATTAATGGAAGATATCAATAAACAGACTTTAGAAATTAAACAAAATTTCAAAAATCTTACAGGTTCAGATTTTGACAAAGAAATAAAAAATATTGATATTTTAAAAAATAATATCGAACAATTAAATAAAGCAAAACAAGAATTACAAGCTAACGGTGTTTCTAATGAATACAATAGATTATTAGATATTCAAAATCAAAAACTTCAAGAACAAGAAACAAAATTAAGAAGTTTAAAACAGTTACAAAGTGAAATTACTGCTTATCAAAATCAAGCCGCACAAAGTAAAGGATATTCTAGTTATGAAGAATTACAAAAATTAGCAACTACTAGAACTAATAAAGCTGATTTTACTAATTCAAAATTGTTAGAGGCTGAACAAGCAGAAATTAAAAGATTAGCTGAAGAGTATAAAAAATTTGAAAATCAATTAAAAAGAATTGAACAATATAAAAATCAAGCTAGTAAAACTAGAGGTTATAAAAAACTTTCTGAACAATTAGGAATTGATAGTTCTACTGCTTCTGATATAGATAAGGTTATAAAAAAGATGCAGGAACTTACGGAAGTAACTGCTAGAACTAATGTAAATAAAGATAATAATTTAAAACAAAGCATAAATGAACAATACAATCAATTAGTTCAAATGCGTGATGCCGCAAGAGATTATGCAAATATAATTGATAGAACTTCAAATGCAAAAATTAGTGTAAGTAATGCTACTAATGCAAAAACTGTAGGCGGATTGGTTAATGATATCATTAGTACACAAGCTACAGTAAACACATTGTCTTCTGAAGATACTTCTGATAATGTAATGCTTCAAGCGGTAAATAATACTACTGCTTCAATTAATAGTTTGGATAGTAAATTACAAGAATTAGGTAATTTATTTACTAATTTAACAAATACCCAAAGAGCATTATTGGGAGTTGAAGGACAAGAACGTGATTTCTTGAAAAATGCCGAAGGTTCTTTAAGAAATATTGACTCAGATACAGATAGTATTATTAGTAATACAAGTGGTTATGGACCTAAACAAGAGTCACAATATAATAAAGATTTATCAACAATAATAGAAGCTGGAAAACAAGACTTAACAGGAATGGTTTATCCAGACTCAGGTTTTAAAAGTTTATACGAAGGCAACGGAGATGGAGTTCTTCGTATGTATCAAGAAGAATTAGAGGGATACTTACAAAGAGCTTATTCTAACTTAGATGAAAAAGGAAATATAGATTTTTCAAAATTTTCTGGAATAGATTTACTTGAAACAGAAGCTGTTCTAGAAAAGATTAATGAAAGAATACAGAGCAATTATCAAGTTTATGGAGAAAGTACTCAAGCATTAAAAGAACAAATTAAAGCACAAGAAGATTTTATAAAAAGTACGGCAGACACAATAAAACAAGAAAAAGCAAATAGAGACAAATTATACGAAAGAAAAGCTACTCCGGAAAATGCGCAGGCAATAAAAGATGCTAATTTAAAAATTAATAGTTTAGAAAAAATTCAGGGCGGAAGTGATGAAAGTTTAGAAGGTTTAAAAGCAGAATTACAAGCCTATAATGATATTTTAGAGCATTCAAAAACTTTAGAGGCAGAATTGCAACCAATTTTGGACAAAAAAGCAAAAAGTCAATTGAATGTTGAAGAAGCCATTAAAAAGACAAGCGAAGCGCAATTAAAACAATTAAAACAAGAAGATAATAGAATTAATAATTCTAATGGCTTATTAGAGCAAAATGAAGAAAGTAAAATAACACAAGAAACTTCTGAAAGTTTAGAAAAGTTAAACGAATTAAAAATACAAGCAAAAAATAGAACTGATATGTTCGCGCAAAGTTTGCAAAAACAAAATTTAGAATTAAAAAATAGTTCTATAGCTTCAAAAACTTTTAATGATACTTTTGGAGAAATTGGACGTACATTAACAACTTATATTTCATTGAATTATATAGTAGAAAGGTTGTTTTCAACTATAAAACAAGGATTGTCTACTGTAAAAGCAATGGACGATTCAATGACACAAATTGGTATCGTTACTAACAAAACTGCGCAAGAGGCTTGGTCAAGCTTTGAAACTTATAATGCACAAGCTAAACGTTTACACATGACAACAACAGATTTGTTAGAAGCTACTAAATTATACTATCAACAAGGTTTAAATACTGCAGAAGTTAATCAAATGGTAGAAGCAACTGCTGTAGCCGCAGCTTTAGGTGAAGTTTCAATGGCTGATGCTGCTAATACTTTAACTGCTATTATGAATGGTTATAGCATGGCTGCAACTCAAGCAATGGAAGTTACAGATAAAATTTCTGCCGTAGGTGCTGATTCTGCTGCGGATTTTGGTGAACTATCAAGCGCTATTGAAAAAGTAGCATCATCTGCTGCAACCGCTGGTGTAGATTTAGACCACTTACTTGGATATCTAGGTAAAATGGTTGAAGTAACTCGTGAGGCACCAACAAATATTGGTTCTGCGATGAAAACAATCGTTGCTCGTATGGCTGAATTAAAAGAAGACCCTACAACCGCACTAGAAGATGGTGTTGACGTAAATAAAGTACAAACAGCTTTAAGAACAGTTGGTATTGAATTATTTGATACAACAAATCAAATGAGAGACTTGGATGATATTATTGATGAATTAGGTGGAAAATGGAATGATTTATCAAGAAACTCACAAGCTTATTTGGCTACTGTTATCGCTGGTAATAGACAACAATCTCGTTTCTTAGCTTTAATGAATGATTATGATAGAACAATGGAATTAGTTGCTAGTTCACAAGATTCTGCCGGACGTTCTTCACAACAATTTAGAAATTATGCGACTGGTATTGAATCTAGTTTAAATAATGTTAAAGCTGAAGCAGAGTCATTTTATGCATCACTTACTAGTGGCAATAATGCGATAAAAGGTGCTTATGACTTAATTTCAGATTTATTAAGTTTAATAAATAGATTGGGACCAGCTTTAACTGTTGCAGGGACTGCGGTTGCTGCGTTTTTTGCAAAATTGGCTACAAATAGAGCAAAAATAAATAAAGAAAATGCATTAAACTCTATTACCAATAATATTGCTAATAATATAGGCTCAGATACAGAAGGAAATATCAGAGGATTAGGTACTAGCACTATATTTGGTGGTGTTGATGGAAAAGTCACAGGCAAACTAAGCCAAACTTTTTTTACTCAAGGAAAAGCATTAAAAGAATTAAATAGTTTAATTCAAGTATATAATAATCAAATTGCACAAGGAGTTCCTTTAATACAAGAAAATGGAAAACAAACAGAAATTTTAGCTGGAGTTACTCAAAAACAAGTTGATGCTATTACAAAATTAGCTAAACAAGAAGGTATAACAATAGCTCAAGCTACTCAAACATATATAGCGCAACAAAAGCAAAATATTGGTTTAAAAGCTTTAACTGCTTCTACAATAGCTTATAATGTTGCACAAGCTGGTATGACTCTAGGTATTAGTTTAGCTGTCTCAGGAATAGTAAAATTAATATCTTGGTTATCTGATATGAATGCTGGTTTAAGAGAGCAAGCCGCTGCAGCTTCTGAAGCCGCACAAAAAGCAAGTGACGAAGCAAATTCATTAGAAACTTTAGTTAATAAATACACCAATTTAACAGAAAAAATGGAATTAACTTCTGATGAAAAAGAAGAATTAAAAACGGTAACTCAAGATTTAATAGACCAATATCCCGAATTATTAGCTGGTTTAGATTCTGAAGGAAATTATTATTTAAAAAATACAGAAGCAATTAAAGAATATTTAAAACAGAAGAAGATTGAAGCTGCTGAAGAAAAAAGAAAATCCGCAGAAACTGATTTACAACTAGGAGACACTTTAAACAAACAAGTAGTAAAATCAGGTTTTGGAGGTAATAAAAATACCGAAGATGCTTACACAGCAGAACAATCTGAAGCAATGACAAAAGCTCAAAATGCTTATAAACAGATAGGTTTTTTTGATAATTTTACAAAAAAGAGTGGAGAAATAACTACTTTAGGAAATAATAAAGCTTATTTAAAAAGAACTTATGAAAATGGTTTAAATCCTTGGGATATGGCTCAAAACATTTTAACTAATAATGTTGATTTAGATGAAGCTGAAAAAGCAATTGAAGCTGGTAAATATTCAGAAGAAACAAAGAAAAAATTACAAGAAGTTATAAAATATTATCGTGAATTTAGAGAGGCTGGAGTAGAAGGAGTCCAACAATTATATGAAACTACAGTAGAAAGTAACAGAACAATTAATGTTTTAAATAAAAATTTAAGCAGTGAACAGACTACTTTAGTAGATTCTATTACTTCATCTTTTACTAAAAATTTATTCGATACAAAGCAACAAGAATTTGGAGCAGATGAAGATGGATTTAGAAAATGGTTAGAAGATAATCAAACAAAAATGTCAGACGACTTTGTTGATATTATTTCTAGAGCTGCGACAGGTAATAATTCTAAAAAAATACAAGAAGCTTATGATGAATATCTTCAAGCGCAATCAGAAGGTTTAGGTTTTACAGAGTTAAGCGAAAAAAGAGATAAATTATTTGATTTATTAAAACAATCAGCAACAACAGATGAAGATAAACAGTTATTAAATCAATTTTATACTTCTCAAATTGAAATTGCACAAAAAGATTTAAGTGATAGTATAAAACAAGCTTTGGGAGCATTGAATGTTAAAGAAGGAGATAGTAATTATCAACAACTTTATGACCAATTAAATAATATTTTCTTAAATCAAAATTCCGAATTAAGAGGAAAAATTTTTGACTCTATTAATGAAATAATGAATAATGATGATTTATTTAATGGTGATACTGCTCAAAGAGATAGTTTTGCTCAAAAAATGATTCAAGCATTTAGTGGAATTACTAGTGACGAAGAAATTGGGCCAATTTTTGAAGAAGAATTAAATAAATTAGACATTAATAACGCAGTAGATGTAAAAGCTTTTAAAGAAAAATGGAATAATTCTTTGATGTCTTTTGCAGACAAAATTGGAATGACTGATGAAGAAAAACAGTTGTTTATAGAAAAAATAATTCCAGACCCTGGAACTATTATGGAAGATGTTACTGAGGCAATAAAAACAGCTTTAACTGATGTAAGTTCAATGAATGGTCAATCTTTTCAAGATTTATTTGCTGGTGATTATAGTTTAACGTCAGCATTAGATGATGGTTTTGATTTAGGAGAAGGAACTGTAGTTGGAGACCAATTTTTAGTTAATACAAGTACAATTATTGATAAAATGGGAGAAGCTAATGAAGCTTTAAAAACTCAAATTGATAATTTAAAACTTGGAGCAATGGAGCAAGGTCAACAAGCCATTGAACAAATACAAGATTTAAATAATCAAATAAATGCAATACAATTTAATGCGCAAGCAAATAATAGAGATTTAACAGTAACAGAACAGTCTAAAATAGATGAATTGCAAAAACAAAAAGATGAAATACAAAAACAATTAGATTTGTCTTCTCAACAAATTGAAAATGCAAAAAGATTGAATGACCAATTAGCTGAACAAACTAGAAAACAACAATTACTTGCTTCACAATCATTTTACAACGATTATAACTCTGGTGTTAATCAACAGATATCAAGTTTAAAAGATTTAGCTAGTGCTTATGATGAAATTAAAGAAGGAGAACTTTCTCAGCTTGACATAATTGAAATGATTGCTAATAATAGCGATATGTTAACTGCGGTTTATGTTAATGAACGTGGAGAGTTAGCTTTAAATAAAGATGCGTTAGAAAATTTAGCAAAAGCGAAAATTAAAGCTGCAATCGCTGATGGTGAAACTAAAATTGCACAACTTGAAAATTTGAAATCAATGATTGACGCTAATAAGTATTATACAGAAGACGAACGCCAAACAATGGAACAAAAAGTAAAAATGAATGAAGAGTTGGAAAAAGACCAAGAAGAACTTAAAAATAATACACATACAGAACTTCAAAATACAGCCAATGTTTGGGATAGCTGGGTAAATACTTTAAAACAAAATGTCTTACCTGCTTTTGGTGGTTTCTTAACTAATATGTTAGGTGGAATTTCGACCTTTAAAACAAAAGCGAATAATATACTTGGAAAAGTTGAAAGATATATACAAAGTATTGCAGACGGCGTAAATGGAAAAGCAAGAAATGTAGACGATATGATGTATATTGACGAAGAAACTTATCAAAAAGAATTAAATGCTACTGGTAGTGCAGTGAATAAAGATGGAGTATTAACTGTTGTATTAAACCACGAAAGAGATGACAGTGCAGATGATACTTGGATAGATTTAACAGGTGGCGGAACAAGCAATAGTAATGTAGAAAATTTTGGAAGTGACATAAAAACAGAAGGTTCGATTTCAGGTCAAGAATATATTGACCAAATACAAAAACAAATTGACCAAATTCGTGCTACAAATAATGCTTTACAAAATATGTATGATAGTGGTACTATATTAGAAAATATTTCTAATATGGGAGGTTCAAAAGATAAGAGCAAGAAAGATGAATTTGAAGCATATATGGAATATTTTGAAAAATTCTATAATTATATGAAACAAATTCAAAATATAGAAGCTAAAATAAATCGTTTAAGAGAAAAACGTAATATTATTGATGCTAATAAAAATTATTATATTGAAGACTTGAAAAAAGAAAATGAAT
Source organism: uncultured Clostridium sp. (assembly GCA_946497585.1). Classification (GTDB taxonomy): domain Bacteria; phylum Bacillota; class Clostridia; order TANB77; family CAG-508; genus CAG-793. The sequence goes on along the minus strand of CAMMLF010000002.1, from coordinate 4,228 downwards.
TACTTTCTCAACAAGCCGCAATTTATAATGATTATATTAGAGCACAAAAAGGATATTTGGCGGATTTACGTAATCAAATTTCTTCTGCTTATGGAGATTTAGCTTATTTTACAGACGAAGGTTTGTTACAATTAAAAGTAAGTGAAGTTTATATTTCTTCTGAGTCTCAAGAAGAAAGAATTAAAGAATTCCAAAGATTAATGGAAGAATATGAATCTCAATATGAGTCAATGCAAGAAAATGAAACTAAGTTATATGAAATTGAAAGTACACAAATTCAAAATATTACCTCTATGTATGATAAACTTTTACAGAGATTAGAGGATGTAAGAGAAAATCTTGAATTTATGCAATCAGTTAGTGAACATAAAATTACAATGGCTTATGGAGATTTAGAAACTTTAGATTTATTAAATGATAAACTTTTAACTACTATTGATTTATGGTCTAATGCTGATAAAACGGTTGCTGACTTAGAAGCCGATATGAGATTAATTAATGAACAAGTACAAGGTTCTAATTTAGGACAATTCTTACAATGGGACCAAGATTTAAATCAATATAGAATAACAGATGCTTTTTACGATGATTTAGTAAAACAAGAATGGGAAAGTATGGGCGCTAATTGGGCCGAAGTTACTACTTGGGTTACTAAAACTGCAAAAGAAAGTGAAGAAGTAGCTGAGAAATGGCGTGATGCCAAAGATAACTTAATGAGCGCAGAAGAAACTTTAAAATCTATTGTAGATGATAGATTGAGTAAAATCAATGAATTATTGGATGCTTGGACTGGAGAAATTACTTCTATTTTTGATTTAGTATCTAGAACTTATGACATGATTAACACTGAAAATGAATTATTTGGAAGTACTTCAGGAGACTTAGAACAACAGTTTAAAGCCGCAGCTTCTGGCGCACTTTTAGCAAAAGCTGCATTAGAAGATTTAAGAAAGCAACAAAACGATGCTCTTAGTGAAATTACAGAAAAATATGGCGAATATGTTACAATGAATGAATATGGAGCTTATATAAATGAAACTGCAATAGCTGAATCAAACACTTTAAGAGAAGATGAAAAAGCTGAATTAGCAGAACTTATTGCAATTTACAATAGTTTACAAGATTCTGTTCATGAATTGGAAGATACAGAATATGATTATTTATCAAAAATGAAAGACTTTTTAGAACAACAAAGAGACGCTGTTGTTGAATTACAAACTGAAATTCATGATATTTTAATAGAAAGAGATAGACAAGAAGTTGAAGAATTACAAAAGAAATATGATGAAATGTCTAGAATTGATACTGAATATTACAATTCTTTGCAACAAAAAATTAATGATGCTAGAAATGCTAGAGCTCAACAACAAAGTGCTTTACAAATTGACCAAATGAGAGCACAAATAGCTGTAATGCAAAAAGATAATACTTCACAATATAATCAAGAATTAATTGATTTACAAAAACAGTTAAATGAACAGTTGCAAGCACAAGCAGATGCAGAGATAGATAGAGAATTAGAAAGAATTCAAAGAGAACAACAAGAAAGAGAAGCTGATAGACAATTACAAATTCAACAAATGGAAAATTTAATTACTTTTAAAGACGAAAATGGAATCTATTGGCAAGAAGCTCAAGCTATTTTTGAAGCTGGAAAAGAAGAAACTTTAGGATTTTTAGGTACTTGGAATGAAGAACAAAATGCAAATGAGATTCAAAAAGCAATAACCTTACAAGGTTATGTAGATACTGCTCAAACTGCTTTTGCCGATTTTGGAGTAGATTGGAATACTCAAACAGATGATACTCAAGGTCAAATTGGTCATATAGAATCTCTTTTAGTTGATTTCCATACTCAACGAATCAAAATAGAAGATGGCGCTATTACAGGTTCTATTGGAGATTTAAAAATTAACGTTGATAGAGATTTAGGAAGTATTGATGGTAATTTACAAGCTGGAGTAAATACTATAAGTGGAGTTTTAAATGGAAATCTTGGAAATATAAATAATGCAATTGCAGATATAAGAGATAGTAGACAAGATTTATGGAATTGGTTAAGAAATATTTATAATGCTATTTATAATGCGGCAAGAATCGGTTCTGGAACCGGAATAGTTTCTGGTGGCGGAGGTTCTAGTGGAAGTTCAAGTTCTGGTGGAGGCTCTGGAGGTTCAGGAGGCTCTGGTGGTTCTGGTAGTTATGGAGGCGGAGATGGAGTTGCTAGAAAAGGAGATAGAGTAACTTTTGTTTCTGGGTCTTATTATAATGATTCTTACGGTACTAGACCTTTAGGATATCAATATAGAGGTAAAAAAGTATACATTACTAATGTAGCGCCTGGAAATCCAAAACCATATCATATTAGTACCGGTAGTAGATTAGGAAATGGAGATTTAGGTTGGCTTACTTTGGCACAACTTCAAGGATATAAAACTGGTGGTTATGTTGATTTTACAGGACCAGCAATGGTACATGGTACAAAAACAAAACCAGAGGCCTTCTTAAATGCTAGACAGACAGAGTTATTTGAAGGATTAAGAGATACTCTTTCAAAAGCAAGTAGAAGTTCAAATCAAACTCAAGAGAAAGCGCCAGAAGAAACAATACAAATTGATTCTTTAAATATTAATGTGCAAGAAGCAACAGATGTTGATTCTATTGATAAAATTATAAACAAAGTAAAATCATCAATTTATAAAGATGCAACAAATGGAAATACTATGAAAATAAGAAGGAGGTAAAGGATGCAAAACGATTATATTGATTTTAAATTCGGCGACCACTGGGCCAGTGAATTTAATTTATTAGCGGTCTCTTCTAGTGACCGCTATACTCCTCCTGTTTATGGTAGTGTTAATCCTAACATTGCCACAATTATGGGTAAGAAAGGAGTGTATAAGTGGAAAACTCAAGTTAATGAGAAAATTTTTAATATTAACATAGCTTTTGACAGTGTAACAATCGCGCAATTAAATCAAATTAAACAATGGTTACAACCAAATAAGATACAAAAATTAATTTTTTCAGAAGAGCCTTATAAATATTATTGGGCAGCTTTAAATGCCGAAATTGACTTTTCTCATTTGCCTTTTATTGAAGGTGAAAAACAAGTTGGAGAAAGAACAATTATTGAGGGTGTGTATAAAGGTGAAATGGTAATTTCTTTTGTTTGTATTGACAATGATGGTTATAGTACAGAAGGAACGTTTGAAGGATTAGAAACAGAAAATCCAAGTAGTACAATTAAAGGAAATGATTTTGTATTAACTGATGCAGACAATGATTATATTGACAATTTAAAAATTGAAGGGAAATCAGAACAAGAGACTAAATATAATAATACTTTAAGTGATACTGATTTTGCTGACGTAAATTCTCGTTCAGTTGAAAAAGCTTGGAAAACCAATAATTTAGCGCAAATTCAAGCAAAAAATGGAGAAGTTACTATTAGCGCGCCATATCAATATTCAGGAATCGCGCAAGAACAAAGAGAAGCTTTAATAGACCATAAATATTTTGCTTTTGCTGAAATTAATACTGATAGTTTAGATACAGCTTTAGAAATTGCAGGAAAAAATATTACTAATAGTATTGAAGGAAAAGATATAAATATTACCGATGGTTTAATAGGACCTGTTGACGATTTGGTTATTAGTGGAGACGCTAGTCAAGATAAGCTTTATAATAATGAAATTAATAGTAGTTTTTTAGAAGATTTGGATAATTGGAATAATCAAAACAATGGAAAAGCAACTATTAGTAAACAAAAAGCAACAGTTACTGCTAATGAAAAATATGATGGAATTAGTCAGTACACAGAAGAAAATAATGTTGGTGATAAGTATTATATAAGAGCAAAAGTACAAAGTAATAATACAAAAACCGCGCTAGAAGTGGAAACTGAAAAAGGAAGTGCGGAAGGAAGTAGTATTACGATTAACGATGCTTCTGATAATAAATTAGAAAATATAAGAATTGAAGGGAAACATTCTCAAGAGCATTATGACCAAAAAGATTTAGGAGAAGGAGAAGTTATTTCTTATAATAATACAGATAATTATGAAAGATATACAAAAGTAAGTGTAAGTGGTAATAGTGCGCAAGAAGTTATTGAAGAAGTTCCAGGTACTGAAGTTGAAGGAGATAACTTAACAGTAAATGGAATTGTAGTGACAAATAAGGAATTAGATATTAATGGTAATGTTAAACAAAGCATAAGAGAAGG
>CAMMLF010000001.1 GCA_946497585.1 uncultured Clostridium sp. | reverse complement strand
ATTTTTATTGTGAGGTGATTATTTTGAGCAAAGTATTAGATAAAATTGAGTTTAATTGTAAAATTATTCACTTACTCCTACTCCAACCCATTCAAATGAGTTTGCTACATCTGCTACAACTTTTGCTAATTCTTTTTCATCACTTAAAGTAAAGCTGTATCCATCTACTGTTGCCATTACATTTCCATTTAAAATGTAGTACATATATTCAACTTGAGCAGGGTCTGTATTATATGTAGCTTTGATTTTTAAAACATCATATCCTTTTTCTGTTTTAGATATTTCTTGTTCATATTCTGGTTTGTCTTCTGCACTATTTATATATTCTGCCATATAATCTGCAACATCTTGTATTGAACTATATTCGCTTGTATCAATTTCATAATAATTCACATTTAACATTGCAGGATATGTTGAATAATCTATTTCATTTGCGTCAATTTCGTTTGTATTTGATAAAGGCATATTGCTTATGTATTTATAGTAATTCCATCCACCTGCATAGTAGTTTGAATATTCTATCCATGTAGCATTCATTTCAAAACTTACTGTTCCATCATTGTATACTATTGTTGCATTCTTTTGGTTATAACCATAAATTATAATTGCTACAACTGCTATAATTGCAATAACCGCAACTACTATAGCTATTATATTAGATTTCGACATTTTTTTCTTTGGAGTTATTTCTTTATTTTCATTTTCTGCATTATAGTAGAACTTGCCCTTTTCTTTTTTTACAATTTCTACTGATTGTAGAGTTTCTAATAACTTTTTATCTATTTTGTTTAATTCTAGTTCCGCTTCTAGTTCTATTTTATCAATTGTATGTTCTTTTGAAACTGCATTGTATTTTTCAAATATAGGTTTTATTTTACTAATTGCTTCTTGTTTTTCTTTTGCAAATTCTTCTGGAGTTTGCTCCTTGTTTGTTACTCCTTCTTCTAGGTCTTTCTTTATACTTGCATTTACAACTGCTACTCCAACGGCAGTAAATACTATTGCAATAAGTGTATCTCTTATAATAGCAGATGTAAATTCTTCATCTTGGTATAAATACTGTATTGTTGCTAAGTTTGTGTTCATACCCTCTGTATGTATAAGTATGACTGGTATTATTAATAAAGTTACTAGTGCAACAATTATTATAGATATGATTGTTATAATTATTGTTACTTTTTTTGTAATTTTTCCTTTGCATATTTTGTATCCATAATATGCTCCACCTGCTATTAGTATTGCTAAAAGTGCTATCATCATATTTCCATAAATATATGCTATAATCCAAGGAACCGCACCAATTGCACCACCTATAATTGCTCCTATTATTCCTGTAATATAACTGCCACTTGCCTTTTTATTTTCTTTCATAATATCCTCCTTTTATTTTCCTACTTTTTGTAATTCTTTTTCTGTCTTCTTAATTTCTTCGTTTCTCTTTACTTTTTGTGTAGTTGTTTTTATCATTGGTTCATCTGTAACTATAACTTTTTTAATATGTTTAAATGTTGGTAATGTTTTGTTTATTTCTTTTACATCTTTCCAAATTATTTTTTCATAATCTTCTTTTTTAGTGTCTGGATAATCTTTTTCCATTACTTCTTTGTTATATACTATTTTTGCAACTATTGCTGTATCTGTATTTGATTCGTTTCTTGCAAATACCATGCATTCTGCAACATATGGAAGTTTTGAAATTAAAAATTCTAGTTCTTGAGGATATACATTTTTTCCATTTCTTAATACTATAATGTCATTTTTTCTTCCAGTTATGAATATAAATCCTTCATCATCTATGTATCCATAGTCACCTGTTTTAAACCAACCATCTTTAAATGCTTCTTTTGTTTTCTTTTCATCTTTATAGTAACCAAGCATTATGTTTGGACCTTTTGCTAGAATTTCTCCTATTCCTTCTTTATCTGGATTGTCTATTTTTATTTCTACATTATCTAAAGAATAACCTATCGAACCCGGTTTATGTTTATTTTCTGCCTCTGCTGTTAATACTGGTGATGTTTCTGTAAGTCCATATCCTTGTATTGAATTAATTCCGAAATTATTTAGTCCAATAATTGTATCTTTATCTAGTGATGCAGCTCCATATAGCACCATTCTAAGTTTTCCACCAAAATTGTCTATTATTTGTTTAAATACTATTTTTCTAATATCTATATGTACTTTTAGTAAGCCCTTTGATATTTTTGTCATTGTATTTATAAGTTTTGTTTTTCCTTGGTCTGCAATTGCTTTCATGATTTTTTTGTACATTGTTTCTAATACAAGTGGAACTGCTACAAATATAGATACTTCGTATTCTTTTAAGTTTGCTTGAATGTATCTTAGTCCATCGCAAAATGCTATTGTTGCTCCACTATAAAATCCATAAAGTATAGTTATGCTACATTCAAATGTATGATGAATTGGTAAAAAAGATAACAATGTATCATCTTGATTTATTTTAAAATGAGTTTGATAAGCATATAAATTTGATAATACATTATCTTGTGAAAGCATTACTATTTTTGCTGCGCTTGTTGTTCCTGATGTAAATAGCATAATTGACATAGAATTAGCATCTATTGTTATTTCATCATATAGCTTACTTTTTTCTTTTATTAGTTTTCTTCCTTTTTCTAATAAGCTTTCAAAGCTAATTGTTTCGTCTTTTGATAATTCTTTAGTTTCTGTCATCTTACCATTTTTTTGATTTTCTTCTTTTGCATTTGTACTTTTGCTATCTTCTTCATTCTTTTGTCCATCTTCATTTATGTCCTTTTTGTCGATGCAAATTAATGTGTTCAAATTTATTTCTTCGTCTGCTTTTAGTTTTTCAAATAATTCTTGATGTTTCTTTTCATAAATAACTGCATCAACTTCACTTCTTTTAATTAATGAAGTTATTTCTTTATCCGGAAGTGCCTTATCTAATGGTGCTATTACCATACCTCCACAGGTTACCGCTAAATAGCTTATAACCCATTCGTACCTATTTTCTCCAATTAAAGCAACTCTTTTGCCTTTAAATCCCATATCTAATAACGCAGTGGCTAAAGATTTTACATCTTTCACTACTTGACTATACTTTTTTTCTACGTATTTTACAGGCTTTTCTTCTGGATTTTTCTTGTACTTATATGCAACATTATTTGCATAATTTTTTCCGAGCATATTCTAATAGCTCTCTGTAATCTTTCATTTTTGGAATTAATTCCTGATTTGGCATATTTCACTTCCTCCTTACCTATTCATAATATACTAAAATACCTTTTTAGTCAATTAATTTTTAGCTTTTCGTTTAATAAAGACGCTGTCAAAAAGGAACGTCCCTATTGTTACTATTCACAGCTCTTATTATACTTATAAAGTCGACAATATATGTTCTGTAGCATTTCAGCGAACGAGAGCAGTTGTAGCATTTATAACTTGCAATATGGATTATCTGCGAAGTGGAGCGGGCAAGCTGGAGTGGAGCGACCCGCGCCGTGAAATGCGGAAGAATGTATATTGTCGACTTATTAATTATATTTAACTGTGAATAGTAACTCCCTATTGACACACTTTTTCAAAACTTTTTTAACAAAATCTTGAATTTTTTGTCGAAAAGTGTATAATATATGTATCTTAATTGTACTCATTTTGAGAGGATGTTAAAAATGAATGAATTATTGGAATTAAGCAGTCAGCAGAAAAATGTTTGGAACTCTGAAATGTTTTATAGTAAGACAAATATTAACAATATCGGAGGTTATTTACTTATAAATGAACCCGTTAGTCTTGACCTCTTAGAAAAATCAGCGAACATATATATTAAAACAAACGAAGCTCTTAGATTACATTTTGACTTAAAAAATGGAGAGCCAATTCAATACATTACAGATTTTACTCCGTTCAAACTAAAAAAAGTTTCTGTGAAAAATATTGATGAAATTCAAAAATTAACCACAGAGCTTGTTTCAAAACCCTTTGAAGTAATTAATTCTAATTTATATAATTTTACTTTGTTTGAAATGCCTGATGGCAAAGGTGGTATTATCCCTGTTTTCCATCATTTAATTAGTGACGCTTGGAGTTGCTCACTATTTATTACAAGATTTATTAATATTTACTCTGAATTAGTTAAAATCTTTTCGGATAAAGGGAATGTTTCTTCTCTTTCAACTGGTTCAGATAAGTTAAATGACCTTAACGATTTAAGCTTTTTATGTGACTTTAAAGACGTTTTAGCTTTTGAAAATACTCCTAACTACTCTGATTACATTACTTCATGCAATGAGTATAAACAAAGTAATAGATTTATAAAAGATAAAGAATACTGGGAGAATACTTTTGACAAATCTCCTGAGCTTACATATATTTCGCGTAATAAAAATGCAAATAATTCAAAATCTCGCCGTAAGGTATGTTCTTTCGACGACGCTCTTTACGACAAAATTTTAGATTATTGTAAAGCGCAGAAATGTTCTATTTATACATTTTTTATGGCCATCTTTTCTATTTACTTAGCGAAGATTAATTCAACATCTTCAGCTATTTTAGGCACCCCTGTATTAAATAGAAGCAATTTTAAAGAAAAAAATACATCTGGAATGTTCGTAAGTACAGTTCCATTTAAAATAGATTTAGATTTCAATATTAATTTCAAAGATTTTTTAGACAAGGTTTCGCTAACGCAAGCCTCTATCTTTAGACACCAAAAATACCCATATTTAGAATTATTAGAAAATATAAAAGAAAAGTACAATATAAGCGAAAACTTATATGATTTTGTGCTATCTTATCAAAATGCAAGAGATAATAAAGAGACCTCAAGTATCGACTATAAAACTACTTGGGAGCCTATTTCTAATATTGCAGAATCTATTGAAGCACATTTTTATGATATGGATGGAAATAATGGTGCTAATATTTTATATGATTATCAAGTTGAAAAATTTGATGATAAAGATATACTATGCTTACATAAAAGAATTTGCAATATAGCTGAGCAAGCTTTGCAAAATATCAGTTTAAAAGATATTACTGTTTTGTGTGATGATGATGAAAAAATAATAAATGATTTTAATAATACTCATTTTGATTATGATAAAAATGAGAGTTTAGTTAACATTTTTGAAAAGGCTGTTAAAGCACACGAAAATGAAACTGCTTATATTTTTAAATCTCAACCTTTAACATATAAAGAGTTAGATGAAAAGTCAAATATCATTGCAAATTATTTGTTGACAAAAGGTGTTAATAAAGATGACGTTATAGGAATAATGTTTAATCGTTCGTTAAATATACCTATTTCTATTTGGGGAGTACTAAAAACTGGCGCTAGTTATATGCTTATTGATCCTAGTCTTCCTGAAGACAGAATTAATTATATGCTAACAAATGCTAATTCAAAATTTGTTTTGACTAATTTATATTTGAATTATGATTGTATAAATATTGATGAAGTGCTATCTAATGATGTAGTCGTAGAGTCTAAAGATAGTTCATCTAATAAAAGTGCTTCTAAGACAAGCACATCAAATTTTAACACTTCTCTACTTAAAGTAGATTCTTCAAATGAAGATAGATTTTGTATTAATTATACATCTGGCTCTACTGGTACTCCAAAAGGAGTTGAGCTTAAGAGAATTGGCATTATCAACTTATTAAATGGCTACAAGAATCAAATAGGTTCTAGCAAATGTAATACATTTTTAAGCGCTGCCACTGTCGCTTTTGATATTTTTATAGTTGAAAATTTTGTACCTATTCTTGATGGTAAAACAGTAATATTTGCAGATGATGATGAGCAAAAAATACCTGCTTTTACTAGTAAGCTTATTAAAGATTATAATGTAGATTTTCTTTTAGCGACACCTTCGAAGCTTGATTTATTGCTTTCTGAAGCTGATTGTTTAAAAAACGTTAAAATAATACAAGTTGGCGGTGAAGTATTAAAAAAATCTTTCTACCAAAAGCTAAAAAAGGCGACAAAAGCACAAATATATAATAGTTATGGTCCTTCTGAATGTACAGTTTGTGCTTCAAATAATCTAGTTAATGAAAATGACCTTTGTATTGGTTATCCTTTCTTAAATACTAAGATTTATATTATGAATTCAACCAATAATATATTGCCTGTAAATACCCAAGGTGAGATTGTGATTGAAGGCGATGGCGTAGGTAAAGGTTATATAAACAAATATGATTTTAACGGTATATATCATACTGGTGACTTAGGTATGATTTCGTCTGATGGTAAATTGATTTATTTAGGAAGAAGCGATAATCAAATAAAATTACATGGTTTACGTATTGAGCTTGACGAGATAACAAATAAAATAATGCAATTGCCTGATGTAAATAATGCAGTAACAGTTATAAAAAATGTTAGTGGTACTGATTGTATTTGTTCATTTGTACAAGCAAATACAAAAGTTAGTGAAAATGATTTTAAATTATCACTTTCAAAATTGTTACCTAAATACATGGTACCTTCTCATATTATGCAATTAGATACATTCCCTATTACTTTAAATGGTAAAATTGATACAAAAAAATTACCTGAAATTGTTGTTAAAGAAGAGGATTTTGTACCTTGTGAAACTAATACAGAAAAGAAATTAGAAAAAATCAGTAAAGATATTTTTGATAAAGAAAAAATAAGTGCCAAAGCTAATTTCTTTGATATGGGAGCTGACTCCCTTGCTATTATTAGGTTTGTATCTGAAATATATAGCAAAATGAATTTAAAAGTTTCAATACAAGATATTTACACTTATCCTTGTATTTCAGATTTAGCAAAATATGTTGAAACTTTAAGCACTTCAAGTGATGAAAAAAATTCACATATTATAAAAAAGCATAAAGAAGCAAGCTCATATCCAGTTTCATCAGCTCAAAGAAGAATTTTTTATACAGTTAATATGGAGCCTGATAGTTTAGCTTATAACACACCTTTTGGCCTTGTTTTCAGTCGCAAACCTGATGTGCAAAAATTAGAAGAATCTATAAGAAAAGTTTTGAACTCTCATGATGCTTTTAAAACATATTTTGTTTTAGAAAATAATGATGTAGTACAAAAACTTGTACCAAAAGTAGATTTTAGTTTGAAAACTTGTAATTATAAAAATGATGAATTTGTTAAACCATTTAATTTAGGCAAAGCTCCATTAATACATGTTGAGTTAGACCATTACGAAAACAAGTACCTATTACAATTAGATATTCATCACATAATTTGTGATGGCTCATCAATTGCCATTTTTATGAAGGAATTATGTGATTTATACAATGATAAAGAGGTAAAACCTTCTAAAATTGACTATATTGATTATGCCGTTTCTGAAAAAGTACTTAAAGAGGACGAAGATTATTGGATAAACCAATTTAAAGATGAAATTCCTATTCTTAATATGCCTACTGAATTTGAGAGAACTGCAGTTAAGTCATATGAAGGAAATAATGTATATTTATCATTAAATAATTTATCAGACATATCAAGTGTATGTAAAAAGTATAATGTTACTCCATATATGTTTTTACTATCTTGTTTTTACATATTACTATACAAATATACTATGCAAAATGACATAGTTATTGGAAGTCCTGTTATTGGAAGAAACAATCCTCAGCTTCATGATGTGATTGGTATGTTTGTTAATACTTTAGCAATTAAGCAAAATGTTCAATCAACTAACAAGTTTTCAGATTTCTTAGAACTTGTAAAAAATAATTGTTTAAATGCATATAATCATCAAGCATATCCTTTTGATGAATTAGTAAAGAAGTTAAATGTTGTAAGAGATACTAGTCGAAGTCCAGTTTTTGATGTACTTTTTACTTATGAAAGTGAAGGTATACCTAAATTTGATTTTGGTGGAATTCCAGTAGAATATTATATACCAGAAAATAAAACTTCTAAATTTGATTTTTCATTAGAAGTTACACCAAATGATGAGGGTTTTAAACTTAGACTTGAATATTGTACTAAATTATTTAGTAAGCTCTTTATGGAAAATTTACTTGATTGCTATAACAATATAATAAAGGCAGTTTTATCAAATAATGATATTCAAATATCTCAAATACAAATGTTATCAAACATTCCAAATATTTACCCTACTTTAGATTATCTTAAAGAGGACAGAATTATAGATTTATTTGAAAAACAAGTTAAGAAAACACCAAATAAAACTGCTCTAGTATTTGGAGAAAAAAAATATACATATAAAGAATTACAAGATAAAGTTAATAAACTTGCTTACTATTTGCATAGCCTTGGAGATAATGAGGTTGTTGGTATGCTTATGGATAGAAGTGATAGCCTTATTATTTCTCAGCTTGCTATATTAAAAGCTGGTAGTGGGTATATTCCTATTGACCCTACTTACCCTGAGGAAAGAATTAAATATATCATTGAAGATAGCGAAGTAAATGTAATTTTAACAGAAAATAAATATAAAGATATAGTTCCTGTTAAAGCTATTTTAGTAGATGATGAAAGCAATTATAAAACTTATAAAGAATTTAAGACAAATCAAACTCCAGATAGTGTTGCCTACTTAATATATACATCTGGTTCTACCGGAAAGCCTAAAGGAGTTATGGTAAAACAACAAGGAGTTGTAAACTTTATTTGTGGTATGTTTAATAAAATGCCACTTAAGAACTTAATAATGGTTTCTATTACTACTATGTGTTTTGATATATTTGCTTTTGAAAGCTTACTTCCATTATGTACAGGTATGAAAGTTGTTATGGCAAGTAATGAGGAACAAAATAATCCTATACTATTAAATGATTTATGCTTAAAAAATAAAGTAGATGTAATTCAAACAACACCATCAAAATTTAAATTACTTATGACTGAAAATTTACCATACTTACAAAAATTGAAAATAATATCTTTAGCAGGAGAACCTTTCCCATTAGATTTATTAAAAAATATTAAAAAGGTTACAAAAGCTAGAATATACAATATGTATGGTCCAACAGAAACAACCATTGGTTCAACTCTTAAAGATTTGACTGATACAAATAAAATCAATATAGGTGAACCAATGCCAAATACTCATGTATTTGTTTTAGATAATGATATGAATTTTGTACCATATAATGTACCTGGTATGTTATATATAGGCGGTGATGGAGTTTCTATTGGATATAAAAATAGACCAGAGCTTACGGCTGAAAAATATATAAATTACGGAAATGAAAGAATCTATAATTCTGGTGATTTAGTAAAACTTCTTCCTAATGGTGAATTGGAATGTTTAGGAAGAGCAGATTTTCAAGTAAAAGTTCATGGTTTAAGAATAGAGCTTGGTGAAATAGAAACAGATATATGTAGTTATAAAGGTGTAAGAGATGCAGTAGTAACAGTAAAAAATGTTCAAGGCAGAGATATTTTGTGCGGATATTTTGTTGCAGATGGTAGAGTTTCACTATCTCTTCTAAAAAAATCTTTGGCAAAAAAACTTCCAAATTATATGGTTCCAAGTTATTTAGTACAATTGGAAACATTTAAGTATACACCTAATGGAAAAATAAATAGAAAAGTTTTACCTGAGCCTGTTTTTGAAGCAAAAGAAATTGTTGTTCCAAAAACTGAATTAGAGAATAAGATTTTAAATATATGGAGAACAATATTATCTTTAGAAGAAATAAGTATAAATGATAATTTCTTTGATATTGGTGGAGATTCTTTAAGTGCACTAAAACTACAAATTGAATTGATGAAGCTTAATTACAATATTAATTATGGAGATTTATTTAAAAACAATACAATTCATGATTTAGCTAACTTTATAGAAAACCATATAACTCAAAAATTAATGCCAACATACACCAAAAAGGATTTCAAAAAAATTGACAAATTGTTAAAGAAAAATACAACATTTAGAAGTATGAAGTTAAAACAAAAAATGCTTAAAAATGTTCTACTTGTTGGTGCAACTGGATTTTTAGGTATACATGTTTTAGCAGAGTTGTTAAAAATTGATGATATAAAAATATATTGTTTAATACGTAAAGACCCTAGCACTTCACCCGAAAACAAATTAAAGCGTAAATTCCAATATTATTTTGGAAGTGATTTAAGTAATCTATTTGGTAAAAGATTATTTGTAATCGCTGGTGATATTACAAACGACAATTTTGGAACTTCAAGTGATGTGTATAGCTTTTTAGGAAAGGAAGTTCAAACAGTTGTAAACTGTGCTGCTTCTGTTAAACATTATGGCTATTATGGAGAGTTTGAAAAAATAAATGTTATTGGTGTTAAAAATCTAGTTAAATTTTGTGAAGAATTTAATAAAGAATTTTATCAAACTTCTACAATAAGTGTATCTGGCAATACTATGACATCACTTCCAAGTAGTTATACACCAAAGAGGACTATATATTTTGGTGAAAATAATTTATTTATTAGTCAGCCTTTAGACAATGTTTATGTAAGAAGCAAATTCGAAGCCGAAAAATATGTATTAGAAGAAATTGCAAATAAAAAATTAAAAGGTCTTGTACTTAGAATTGGTAATATTACTAATAGATATACAGATGGAAAATTCCAAGAAAATAGCAGTGATAATGCATTTTTGAATAGACTTAAGGCATTCTTATTCTTAAAAGAATTACCAAAATCTATTTTAAATAATTATATAGAATTTAGTCCTGTCGATAAAGTAGCTGAATCAATTGTAGTATGCATGAAATATTATACTTATCCAATGACTGTACTTCATTTATATAATTCTAATCATTTGTATATAAATATTTTCCTTGAATATTTAAATGAGTTAGGATATGATATAAGTGTAGTAGATGATGAAACATTTAAAACTCATCTAAACAACTTATTATTTAATAGTAATGATGCTGACAAAGTTAGTGTTTTATTAAATGATTTAGATAAGAACAAGAATTTAATTTATAAAACCAATTTAAAAATAACTAATAAATTTACTTTAAAATTCTTGGATAAAGCTGATTTTAGTTGGCCAATTGTTACAAAAGAATATATTGAGAAAATTCTAAAAAATTTATAAAAAGTTTCATAACATAGATATGGCTATTATTTAGCCATACTATGAAACTTTATTTCAAAGAACTTATGAGGAGGGTAATTATGTTATTTAGTGGCTACTTTATAGCATTATTGATTACAGTAATATTAGAATTAGTGGTACTTTATTATATTAGAAAAAGAGGTAATAAACATAGTCAACTTGTTGTAGCTTTTGAATTTACAATGTTGTGCATGATGTTATGGTGTATAAGCCTTATTGTACAAATCTTAATTATAAATTTGGTCTCAGCTGATTATGCCATTTATGTTGATTATTTTACCTATTTGCCTGTTGTATTGACTCCTGTTGCTTTATTCTTTGTTGCATACATATTTGCTAAAGGAGAAATACATTTTAAAAAGTGGTATTTATTGCTTTTTATAGTACCAGTTATTACTTTGATTGTATTATGGACTAATGACATTCATCACTTATTTTATAGTAACTATTCATTAATATCTGGTGAGGCAGAATTTGGACCATATTTTTATTTACATTCTTTGTATACATATGGATTATTTGCAGTAGATATAATTATATTATTAAGAGCTTCTGTAAAGAAATCTTCTATGCGTTCTAAGCAATCAATGCTAATCTTAGTTGGAGCTTTAATTCCAATTTTAGTAAATGTTTGTGGAATGTTGTTTTTTAGTTACAATATATATGTAACTCCAATTTCATTTATTGTTACAATACTATTATTTGGTGTTGCCATACTTAGATATAACTTTTTAAGTATTGCTCCAATTGCTTTAAAAAGAGTTGTTGACCAAATGTCTGACTTGTACTTAGTATTAAACCAAGATTGCATTATATCTGATTGTAATAAGCCATTTGAAAATGTATTTAATATAAGTAAAAGTAGCTTAATAGGAAAAAGTTTATTTGATTTAAATTTTCCAAAAAACATTATTGCACAAAAAGGTAGTTTAAAAACCTGTATTTCAAGTGCTAAAAAAGATGAAAAAGTATATAAATTGCAAGTAGCTCTTAAGAACACAGAAAAGCATTATAATGTAGAAATAAGTGGTATATATGAAGATGGAAATTGCATAGGAGTATTAATATTATTTAAAGATATTACTCAGCATTTAATAGATATGCAAAACTTAGAGAAAAATCAAAATACTTTGATGGAAAGAGAACGTTTGGCATCACTTGGACAAATGATTGGTGGTATAGCTCATAACTTAAAAACACCTATAATGTCAATTTCAGGTGCTGCTGATGGTTTAGAAGATTTAATTACAGAATATAAAAAATCAATTGATGACCCTGAGGTAACCAAAGAAGACCACCATGCAATTGCTAATGATATGAGTAGTTGGATTTCTAAAATAAGAACTTATGACTCATATATGTCAGATGTTATAACAGCTGTTAAAGGTCAAGCTGTTAATATGAATGATGAAAAACCTATTTTATTCACTGTTAAAGAATTATTAAACAGAGTAAATATATTGATGAAGCATGAATTAAAAAATGCTTTGGTTACTTTAAATATTGATTATAAGGTTAGTGAGAACACACAAATATTAGGTAATATAAACAGTTTAGTGCAAGTAATAAATAACCTAATATCTAATGCGATACAAGCATATAATGGAAAACCAAATCAATCTATTGATTTAGTTGTTGATAGTAAGGATAATAAATTATTAATTTCAGTTATTGACCATGGATGTGGAATTTCTAAAGAGGTACAAGATAAGTTGTTCAGTCAGATGATAACAACTAAAGGTCAAAAAGGTACTGGACTAGGCTTATTTATGTCTTACTCAACAATAAAAGGTCATTTTAAAGGTGATATGAATTTTGAATCTGAAGTTGGTAAGGGCACAAGGTTTAATATTCTTTTACCTAAAGAATAAAATGTTAGTATAAGAACCTTTTTATACTATAGATAAATTTTATAATTTAATTCAAAAAACTAGGAGGTATATATGAGAAAATATATTCAAGAGACTGTATCTTCACCATATAAAATAATTGCTGTTGATGATGACCCTGGAATATTAGACTCATTAACGGTAGTATTAAAAAGAAATGGTTATGATTTAAAAACATTTACTAATCCGCTTGATGCCTTAGAAGAAATGAAAAAGACAAAATATGATTTATTATTGCTTGACTTTATAATGGACCCTCTTCATGGGGACCAAGTAGTAGCAGAAATCAGAAAATTTGATAAAGACTTATACATATTGTTACTTACAGGACATAAAGATTTAGCACCTCCACTAGATACTATTAAACAGCTAGATATTCAAGGTTATTGTGAAAAAAGTGATAATTTTGACCAACTTTTATTATTAATAGAATCTGGTATAAAGTCAATTGAGCAAAGACAAACTATTAGTGATATGAATGAACAGCTTACTGATGCAAATAAAAAATTAGAAAAAGCTTATATGGACATAATTCAAACCATCAGAGCTACTGTTGAAGCAAAGGATTCTTATACTAGAGGTCACTCAGATAGAGTTTCTGCTTACTCAGTTTTAATTGGAAAATACCTAGGTTTAAGCGATAGCGAACTTGAAGATTTAAGAGTTGGTGGTTTATTCCATGATGTAGGTAAAATTGGTATCCCAGATACTATATTATTGAAAAATGGTAAGCTTACTGATGAAGAATATGCAGAAATAAAAAAACATCCTATGATTGGAGTTCAAATACTTGGTGATTGCGATGTATTTAAAAACATTATTCCTTTTGTAAAATATCATCATGAAAGATTTGATGGTAGAGGTTATCCAGAAGGACTTTCTGGAGAAGATATACCTTATATGGCTAGAATAGCTGCTGTTGCCGATTCTTTTGATGCTATGTCTTCAAAAAGGGTTTACAGAGATAGCTTACCTAAAGAAGTGGTAAGAGATGAAATTATGAAAAATTTAGGAACACAGTTTGACCCTCACATAGGCTCTGTATTCTTAGATATAATAGATAATCATTATGATGAAATAGATGAAATTAAAAAGAAATATGAATGATGTTTTAAGCTGTTTTTGTGGCACTTTCACAAAAACAGCTTATTTTTTGTTTTTGGGGACACCTTCCCAAAACAGCTTATTTTTTGAGTTTAAATCCGAAATTTGCATTTCTTTACATAATGTGATATAATAATAAGTACCCAAATCTACAAAGAGGTGAAAAAAATTGTATCAAAAAGAAGCAATGGTTGAAGTGCGGTTCGTCGGGAAGGCACCTTATAGGTGTCCGCTGTCGGATGGTAATCCGGATTTACTCCGGATTGGCAATCAGTACATTGTAAAAGGTACCAACGAGAAGGCCGGGATGCTCTTTCTGAGCATCTACGACTACTACGGTAGTCGGATAGGCAGCTTCCCGTCGCAATGGTTCAGCCCGATGTCGCGACCGTCAATCGCCTAAATCACCGGTCCCGCCGGCTTTCCGGCGGGGCTCTTTTTTTTTTATCAATCTATTATGGGATTTTTACTAAAACAAAAAGGCCAAAATTATAAGTTTTTCTTATTAATTTTGACCTTCTTTTATTTTTTATTCAATTCCTAAATATTCATTATAAGTTATTTCTCTATCAACAAATCCATCTTTTCTAATGTCAAATATTCTATTAGCAACTGTTTCAGTTAATTGATGGTCATGTGATGTAAAAATAATGTTTCCTGTAAACTTTTTCATTCCTTCATTTAATGATGTAATTGCTTCCATGTCTAGGTGGTTTGTTGGCTCATCAAATATTAAAAAGTTTGCTCCTGATAACATTATTTTTGAAAGTACACATCTTACCTTCTCTCCACCAGATAGCACATTTACTGGTTTTAATGCTTCTTCACCAGAGAATAGCATTCTTCCTAAAAAGCTTCTTACATATGTTTCATCTGGGTCTTTTGAATATTGTCTTAGCCAATCAGTTATTGAGTCATTTGATTCAAATAAGTAGCTATTATCCTTTGGGAAATAACTATTTGTAATTGTTGTTCCCCATTTTATTTCTCCTTCATCTGGCTCTAACTCTCCAGCTAAAATTTGAAATAATACCGTAATTGCATTTTCATTTTCTGCTAAAACTGCTATTTTATCTTTGTCTTTTACTTTAAATGAAATATTATCTAATATTTTTTCTCCATTTATAGTTTTGCTTAAATTTTTAACCTCAAGTATTTCATTTCCCGGTTCTCTGTCTGGTTTAAAATCTATATATGGATATTTTCTATTTGATGGTTTGATTTCATCAAGTTGTATTTTTTCAAGTGACTTTTTTCTAGAAGTAGCTTGCTTAGATTTTGAAGCATTTGCGCTAAATCTTGCAATAAATTCTTGTAATTCCTTGATTTTTTCTTCTTTTTTCTTGTTCTGCTCTCTCATTTGCTTTTGAATTAATTGACTAGATTCATACCAGAAGTCATAGTTACCAGGGTATACCTTTATTTCCCCATAATCCACATCACAAATGTGAGTACATACTTTATTTAAGAAATATCTATCGTGTGAAACTACTATAACAGTGTTTTCAAAATTAATTAAAAATTCTTCAAGCCAAGAAATAGTTTTTAAGTCTAGGTCGTTTGTTGGCTCATCTAAAAGCAATATATCTGGATTTCCAAACAATGCTTGAGCAAGCAAAATTTTAACTTTTTCTTTTGCTTCTATTTCACTCATCACTTTATAATGTTTTTCAGGTGATATTCCTAAATCATTTAAAAGTTGCTGTGCATCTGATTCAGCATTCCAACCATCAAGCTCAGCAAATCTTTCTTCAAGCTTTGCTGCTTTCATGCCATCTTCTTCATTAAAGTCAGGTTTAGCATAAATTGCATCTTTTTCAGTTTTTATTTGGTATAATTCTTTATTACCCATTATAACTGTATCAATTACTGTATATTCTTCAAAAGCAAAGTGGTTCTGGTTAAGCACAGATATTCTTTCTGTTTTGTCTTTGCTTACCTCTCCTTTGCTTGGTTCTAATTCACCTGAAAGTACCTTTAAAAATGTAGATTTTCCAGTTCCATTTGCTCCTATAATACCATAGCAACATCCTTTGTTAAATTTAATGTTGACATCTTCATATAGTGACCTTTTTCCAAATCTTACTGATACATTATTAACTGTTAGCATACTTCCTCCTTGCTCTTTTTCATAAAATTAATTATACTAAATTATGTTTAATTTATCAAGTGCTAAGTTTGTGCTATTTCACATTTTTTGGAGATGTTTTTTCACGTTTTTTGGAGATGAGCTCTGTAATATTTTTATTAATAATTTCCTACTTTCCCAGCAATCCTTTTTTATTTAATAGCACAATTGTAACTGCTGTAACCACAAATGCTATTCCGCAAAGTATCCAAAATCCGTATTTTTCTATCTCAAAAGGTACTTCAACATTCATTCCCCAAAGTGAAGCTATTAATGTTGGTATTGATATTATAATTGTTATTGATGTTAAAAGCTTCATTACTTCATTTAGATTATTTGAAATTATAGAAGAATATGCGTCCATTGTGCTATCTAATATATCTTTGTATATTTTGCTCATTTCTATAGCTTGCTTGTTTTCAATAATTGCATCTTCCAATATGTCTTCATCATCTTCATATAATTTAATGTTCTTAATTTTTATAGTTCTTTCCATTACCGCTTCATTGGCTCTTAAAGATGTTATAAAATATACCAAAGATTTTTCCAAATCTAGTAATTTTAATAATGCTTTATTTTTCATAGAGCTTTTTAATCTATTTTCGGCAATTTCTGTTTCCCTGTTAATTAATTTTAAATAATTCAAATAACTAGATGAATTTTTGTACATTACTTGTAAAATAAATCTGCTTTTTTTGTATGTGGCAAATCCTTTTACTTTGTTAATCGTAAAATCTTTTAGTATATCTAATTCTTTTAATGAAACTGTAATTATAAAATCATCTCTTACCACTATCATACCAAATGGCATTGTTGTGTATATTTCATGGTTCTCTACCTGTTCTATAATAGGCACGTCCATAATAAATAATACTGTGTCATCATCTTCTTCATAATCTATTCTGGCTTTTTCTTCACTATCTAGTGAATATCTTATAAAATCTTCTTGTATATTTAAATTACTGCAAACTGTTCTTATTTCATCATCGCTAGGATTTATCATATTTATCCATGAACCTTCTCTATATTCATTTATCTCCTCAAATTTATCTGTAACAATGTCTGTATTATATATTTTTATCATAGTATTCTCCCCCTATTCCTTTGTTTATTTATAGTAATTTGAAAACATTTTTATATATTTAACTCTAAATAACTTTTTCCATTAATGAGCTCTTTGTCCTTTTTCATATTAAATTTTTTAATATCTATGTCTTTTAGTTTTTGAGCTATTGTTTCAAATGTGTCTTTTTCTTCTATTTTTATATCTTCGAACGGCAAATAAGATAACCTTGAAAAAATTAGGTTATCTATTTCGTTAAATTTTTCTTCTTGAAATGCAGTATTTTCATTTTCTTTTATGTAATCTAACATATTTGCCATAAGTTTACCTCTCTATTTCTATTTTTTGTCCTTCGTCTGGATAATCTGGGTTTAAGCTTAATTTTGTTAATTGCTGTATAGCAAGTAATGTTTCTTTATCTATTTGCAAATCAAATGGGTAATTATTAATTTGTTTTGCTAGTTCTACCATTTGATTTAATAATGTTTTAGCTCCACTGTTGAAGTCTAAATTAAATCTTTTTGCTAATGTATCCCATTTTGCCTCATCGAATATTGGTGTTTTTGCTTTTGCCATTGTTTTTAATTGTTTTGCTAAAGTTTCATCTGCATTTTCTGACTTTTTTAGATACATATCTATGTATCCAATTGCAAGTTGAGCTTGATTTTGTTTTTTGCTTCTAGCTACTACTGCAAATAGTGTTTCCCTATTTTGCAATGTTTTTGCATAAGTTTCAAATTCTTCTTCACTCATTTCTAATATTTTTTGTAGTGATGCTTTGGTTTTTGTATCATCTTTAATCTCTTTTGATAATGCAGTCTCTTTTTTGGAACCTTCTTTCGTCGCTTGTGCTGATGAAGTTTTTTTGTCTACACTTGAAGTTACCGTAGTTGTAGGATTATCATCATTCTTTTTTGATTTTTCAAGTGCTATTTTATCATTAATTTTCTTTATTGTAATTAGCCAAATTGTCTCACTCTTTGGATATTTAGTAATTAACTCTCGTGCTATTTTTTTTGCTCTTTCTAATTCTCCTTTTTCTATCAATATATTCAACCTTTGTAAAGCAAAATTCTCTCCATTTTTAGGATACTTTTGTTTACTTTCAATTGCTTCTTTTTCTGCTTCATCTAGTTTTCCTGATGCCATTAATGCTTTTATTTTTTGAGAGGCAAATTTTTCACCTGCTATAATTCCATAATTTTTTTCAAATTCATGTGATTTTTCTATTGCCTCTTGAAATTGTTTTGCACTTATAAGAGCCTCTACTAATTGAGAGTCATATATTGCACTTCTTTCAGGACTTTGTCTTTTAAATATTTCAACAGCTCTAGTAACTTCTTCTTCTCCTTTAGATTCTGCTAGTATTGTTATTATTTGACTTTCAAATATAGTTTTAACAAATGGGTATTTCTTTATTGCTATTTTAGCCTCTTTTTCTGCTTCTTCATAATTTTGAATTTGCATTAAAGCTGTTACCCTTTGTGAAGCTAATATAGATGCATTTTTAAATTTTCTATGTGTGTATAACTCATTTTCATAAGTTTTTGAAATTTCAATAGCTTCACCATATCTTTCTAAGCCAATTAATGCACTTATTTTTTGACTACAAAAATAATCTGTGCCATATTTTTCAATTAGATTTTCCACTTCTTTTAGTGCTTCATTGTAATTTTCACATTGCAAATATGCTTTAACTCTTAATGAAGCAAATGAAAAATCAACTTTTGGATATTCTTCCTCATATTTTTTGCTTAATTCTCTTACTTCTGCAATAGCAGAATTGTTAGTTAATGCTCTTATTTTTTGAATTCTAAATGCTGGTGTATTCCAAGGATATTTTCTTTCTAATTCTTCTTCCAATTTTAATGCCTCTCCATTCATCCTTAACCCTATCATTGCTTGTAACTTTTGATTTTCCAAAAATGACACTTGCCTTGGATATTTATTTGCATAATATTCTGTCGTATATTTTTCACATAAATTTAAAGCATTTTCAAATAACTTTTGATTTATTAATAACTTAATTTTTGCTATTGCATTCACAAGCATTTCAATATTTTTATCTTTGTATACTGGCTTACTACTATTAAATGTTCTTTTACCTTTGATGTCCCTTTTAGGTACCTCAGGTTCATTACTTGAGTCTACTTCATCTTGCCTAACATTTGTTGCATAGTTTTCATCAGCGGATGTTTGTGAAGCATTCTTATCATCTTTTTTTACTTTATCTTTTTCAATAAGTTGCTCTTCTTCTTTACTTACTTTGCTTTGTTCTTCTTTTGAAACACCTATTGCTTTCTTTTTCCAAGAATAAATTGTTGGCATAGATATTGTTATTTCATTTTCTTTAGCCAAAATTTCTTGTACCCTTTTTACTGTTTCCCCTTGTGATAATAAATATAGTACTTTTTCTTTTATTTCTTTACTATACATTCTAAATCTCCTTATTTTAACACTATTGTACATTATATCATACAATTTTGATTATGTAAATCTTTTGTGGATTTTTTATTAATAATTTTACACTATTTTTCTCTAGAGCCGGTTGACAAAACCGTGTATTAGTATTATAATAAATTGTGTTCATGATTTTTATTTATTCATTTGCACCTCTAGCTCAGTTGGTAGAGCAGCTGACTCTTAATCAAAAGGTGCTTATATGAAGATAAACTTATAGAAAAGCCTGGTTTTTAAGTACTTTGAGTAGGTTATAAAGTATGATAATTTTAATAAAATGCGCCAACTTTCCTATAATTTGCGCCAAGTTGCAACAATATGCGCCAAGTTTTATATATGTCAATATGCATCACTAGCTCAATTGGCAGAGCAACAGACTCTTAATCTGGAGGTTCGGGGTTCGATTCCCCGGTGATGCACCATTTAATGCCTAAATGGCATTATTTTTTTGAACAACTAATGTTGACTCTATCAACGTTTTCATCCATAATTTTTGTAGGTTTTCAAGTTGTTGCTTTAATAAATCATCTGCAATATCATTTTGTACTGTATTTTCTTCTTTTTCAATAGTCGAAATTCCCCAAGCTTGCTCATATTCAGCTCTCTTTCTTTCATCAGATACAAAAATATAGTATTTTTGAGTAGTAGCAAACTCTGAATGTCCCATTAATTTCATCAAAACTATATCTTTTACACCATGTTCTGATAAGAATGTGGCAAATGAATGTCTTAATCCATAAGGTGTTAAATATTCTAGGTTATATTTTTTTCTAAACGAATTCATAGCTTTTGATAAATTTTCTGGTACATACGTTTGATGATACTTATTTAAAAATACAGGAGTATTCTCAGTCCACTTTAAACCTAATCTTTTAAATAGTAATTTTTGATTTTTCTTATGTTTAATCAAAATATTTCTATATCTTGGATGAACTGGTAATTTACGATAGCTATCCTTTGTTTTTAATGTATCATATTCCCTAATATGTCCTATTACCTCAGCATATTCATTATATACAGGGAAGTCTTTAAATGCTTGTTTTACTATAACAAAGTTAAAGTCTTCAACAAAACATGTCCAGTCTAATCCACAAGCCTCCTCAGGTCTAAAACCTTCTAAGAGCATTCCTTCAAACAGATATGCAATATCAGTTCCTTCCTTTTCAAAGCAATCCATCCAATAATTTTGACGGTTTGATTCTATATATATAAAATCATGTCCTTCTATACGAATTTTTGAATCACTTTGTGCTCTTTTAGGTTTTGATAAAGATATAGTTTTTTCTATATAGTTTTTTTCTTTTGCATAATTAGCAATCATACTTAAGACTACATAAACAGCCTCTTTATTGCGTGAGCCATTTGTTTTGTCTATACAACTTTTAAAGTCCTCATTAGTAAGTAGAGTAATATCTGTATTGTCATTAAAGAATGGTATTACATCTAAATTTAATGTATTATTATATCCTTGTAATGTCTTTCTGCTTAATGGATTTGGATTATCCTTTGATGCTTCGGTAAATGTATATTTATATTTAAACCATTCTATTGCTACCTTTTTAAACGATATTTTTCCTTGTATTTGACTGTTAGAATTAGTATTTACACTTACTTTTGGAAAGTTTGCTATGTTGCTAATCGTATTTCTTTTGGTTTGCAAAGTATTAAAACGTTCATCTTGAGAATTAATACTTTGGGGATTTTCTATATTTGAATTTTCTTCATCTAAAGAATAATTTATTGGTGTAATAGTATGATTATTCAAATATCCGATATGTTGAGGAAATTATATTATAGTATAGGCTATTAATCTTTAAGTTTTTAAAATCTAATTCATTTATAGAATTATAAATGTTGTCAAATATACTAGCCAGATTATTAGCATTAATATATCCATCATCTATCCCCTTGATTAGCCTTTCCTGTATTTTATATAATAACTTAAAAACCGAATCTTCAACTGATTTTGATGAAGTTGAAGTTAATCTAGGATTCTCACCTCCTTCAAAAATTGGTAAAGAAATTCTTGCATCAATTCTTTTGCCTCTACAAGATATGCTAATGTGGTAAAAAGAAGATTTTTTCCTTTTTTGGCAAGTATCAATTTTTTGTATTGTATTTACACAATAATCTAATTTTTCCATTCAATATTCCCTCCTTCTGAGGTAAAAGAATATTGATAAATTTGATACTTTATAAAATATAAATTTATCAATATTTTATAATAAATCAAAAAAATAGACAATATTGAACCATAAAAAGTTCAATAATTGCCGTATTTTCCGCAGTTTTCATCAAACCATTGCTGTAATTTTGCACCATTAATTATGATTTTTCTTTTAAAACGTATTGCTGGAAAACCTGGAACAGTTATTAACTTTAGCATTAGATTTCTTCCTATCCCTAGCTGTTTTCTAGCTTCGTCAACACTAATACCAAATCTTAATGTGTCACTTATACTATTTTTCATCTATATCACACTCTCTTTTGGCTTGATCCCATTTTTTTCTTGCCCAGTCTTGTGCATTGGCAATACTTTCTATAAGATTTCTAGGATATAGTTTAAAACATTGTTTCATTTCTAATCCTAATGTTGCAGGATTTATTTCGCCTTTGTATTTAGAACTCTGCATATAATCAAGCGCTACTTGTGCGTATGCAACTGCTTCCTTCTTATTCATTATTCGCACCTCCATTTACGTACATTTCAAACAAATGAACTGCACTTTCCCAATTTATAAGAGAGCCTTGTTTTAATTGCATTTCTATTTTTTCTACACAATAATATTCTTTTTTAGCTCTAATATTAATTTCTAATCTTTTACCATCATTTCCTGAATAGTGTATTTCTGCAAATACTTTGTCTTGTTTTTCATTCAGCTCATCTGCGAGCTTAATAAGTTTTAGCAAATGTTTTTCCATGATTTTATACCTTTTGCAAATAGAATTTGCTTACCTTTCTTTTATGTATTTAGGTACATCATAAGAACGACCAAGTTGTTCATCAAATTCGTACCTATGTTTCGAAGGGTTATATTTAAAAGCACTTTTATTCCATTTTCTATAATTTTCATTACTAAATTTTTTTCTCTCCGATAATTCCATAGATGCTTGTATATGTTGTTCTTGTACAAAAGCATAATTATCTTCAATTCTTTTGTTTTCTCTTTTTTGCTTAACAAAATTGTTTTGGTCTTTTTTCCTTTTTTCTCTTGATTTTTCTTTTCTAAAATCTTTTTCTTTCTTATATCTTGAATCTGTTTTTATAACTTTTGTTATGTACGCAGAAGTTACATTTATTTTTTCTGCTATTTCTTTTACTTTTAAATGCTCAATATAAAAAAGATTAATTATTTTATCTTTTTGCGTTTCCATATAATATCACCTTGTAAATTTATAAGTTAATTTTTTGTCGACACTTTTTTGATATGACAAGACTATTAGAGAAACTACTTATTCTCTAATTTTTTCTTTTTTTCAGCAAAGGCATTACTTCTTTTTTTCATTTCTTTTAAATCTTTTCGTATATGATATTTGATTTTTAATTTTGGAATTAAAACATCACATGCAAAGATTATAGCTACAAGGAATATTACTACTAATAGAAATCTAATAAGCATTTTCTATATTTTCTCCTTTCTTTAATTTAGGTAAAGGACAGATAAAGAGCTAGTCCCAATCTGTCCTTTAATATAGTGCTTCCTTAAAATTTGCCCTTCAATATATATACAGTAAGTACCTTTCAAAAATTCTCCCCTAAATTTTTTAAAATTTTAAAATTTATAGTTTTTTATTCCTTCTATTAATTTTAAAATAATAAATTGATATCTATCTTCATCTCCCAAACTGTACCTTTTTATCATTTTCTTTTTTCTTTCGATAATTTCGAGCATAGCCATATCATCTCCTGATTGTGCTAGCTTTCCTAATTCATAAAGGCTTTTATTTTCCATTTTCAAAATCCTCCTTAAAATATTTTTTAATTTATTAATTGCTCTGATTTTTATTTTGCTAACTGTTTTAGAATATATTTCTAATATTTCTGCGGCCTCGATTTGTGTTAATTCCTCTTCAAACAGCAAAAAAATAACTGCCTGCTCAATAGCAGACAGGGATTTTAAGGCATTTTGTAATTGTAAAGAAGTGTCAACATCACTATAACTAGAAAATTTATTATCCATATTCATAAAGTCTTGTAAAAAAGCCGAGTAGTCCTCATCATCGATAATTATTTTTTCCTTATTTGCCATATTCATTTGCTTTTTAAAATATCTTCTTGATGATAAGATAATAGTTTTATTTAGGAAACTATCAAACCTTTCTTCCTTATAGTCATTACGTTCCATAAGTATTCCTCCCAAATTTTAAATTTGGGGTTATACCTATTTAAGAAGAACATAAATTGGAAAATAAAAACCTCCTTTCTAAAAAATATACACAAAAAAATGGGCTATTATACCTATTTAAAATTAAAAACATAATCATTAGTATTTTTAAAATAAATACTCTTTCGTCAACCAAATATGTCTTTTTAAATAGGTACATAGTCCCCATAGTAATATACATGAAATTCAGCATAAAATAAAAATAAAGCGGAATAAATCGGAAATAATTGGAAACTTTTGGAAACTTTTTGGCTAAAAATTTATTCTCCATTTTTGTAAAAAATATATATTGAAAAAAATAATTTGTTATGTTATATTTTGGGTAAAATTATAAAGGAGATGCACAAAAATGAACTTAATGGCAGACTTATCAAACGAAAATCAAAAATTATTACAAGAATTAGGTATAAAAAGTGAGAATAGAGAATATTCAAAAGATGAAATAAAAACGCTTTGCAGCAGTATTGGAGATTATATCTTTAGTCAAAGTTCAAAGAATAATGATATAGTAAAAGCATTAGATGAGTATGGTGAATTGTTAAGAATATTTGTAAAAAATGAGTAATTCAGAAGCAAAATATGTTAACAGAATAGACATAAACTTTTAAAAAAATATAATTTTTTTACTTGGCTTATTTCAAATAATAAACTTTCGAGTATACATAGTAATGCTATTGAAAAATTAATAATTGTTGTATGCAAAGTTAAGAATCATTTTTCTTAGCGTCTGATATCTTAAATTTTATGAAAAATGTTTTAGCTTTGCATACATAACTCTTTTATCATATAAAGATAAATATTTATTGTATAAATTTATATACAACCTAATAATTCTTGAATTATTCCTATATTCGAGATAGTTATTTAATAGAATATTTTAAAAGTATATTGTAATCCATGAGTACAGAAGTTATTAGTTTTTTATAAATACCTTTAGTAATCTTCTTGATTTCTAATCACAAATTTTCTTTAATATTAATGTTGTTATAATTGCAAGATTCCGTTTTACTATATTATCTTTTTAAAATAAATGTTAAGTTTCTATTTTGTTAAATTTAGAAATAACTAATTTAAATAGTAAAACAAAATAAATAAAATATATAAAAATAGAATGCCATAAGTTTGTTCCATTAACATTTGAAATATTTCCAAATAAATATATGCTGAAATCCCAGTTATTTGTTATAAAATATCTTGTAATTTTAGATAATGCATCTACTTTAGACCATTCTGCTAAAGCAGTATTAGCAAATAGGCAAATAAGCAATGTTAAAATCATAGACATTGCTATATTTTTGTTAAAAACTCCTATAAACAAACAAAACAAACAAATTATTAAATATTCAAAAATTTTTATAAATGCCATTATTATAAAATAATATAATAAGCTCATATTAAATATACTATTAGTATTAATATCATATCCTATATATCCATTAGCATAACTATCAAATCCAAAAATGAAACCTCCAACCAAAAATTGAATTATTCCAATAAAATACATCGAAACAATTATAGTAATTAGGCAAGCTATTATTTTAGCAATAATAAGAGCCATTCTTTTATGCGGTTTAGTTAGCATATTCTTAATTGTTTTTTTAGTTATTTCTTCAGTTATTGTTGTTGAGGAAATATAAATCGTAATAATAATTAGTATTAAGTCAAAATGAGAAAACGTCCTAATAAAAGAAATTCTAGCATCAATTTTATTATTTGAAATGATATTTTCTTCATTTGATATATCATATTTTATATGATTCTCAATAGCATATTTGCATATCTCTAGCTTGGACTTCTCTTCAAAAAGTTCTCGCATTTCCCATTGTGAATTTTTATCAATATTTAATTCTTTATAAATAATTAAATAGTATTTTTCTCTGTAACTATTCAAATATTGATTTAATATATCATCTCCATAAATAATATTATTATTTAATCTTAATTTATACCATTCTATTTCAAAATCTATTTCTTTAATTGTTTCTGGTAAAAGATTTGGCTCTTTTTTTATTTCTTGTAAATTTTCAAGTTTCAAATTAACAAAATTTTTCCAATCATCTGATTTTAAGGCTTCTACATATTCATTATATTTATGTTTGGATGCTTCATATAATTCCTTTGTTATTTGATTATTTGAATAATACTCATAATTCATTATATTGTATAAATAATTCATTATGTCTTGGTCATAAGTATTCTCATAAGAATATCCCGTTCTTTCAATATTTAGGGCATATCTTTGCCAAGAATCTTCCTCAAAATTATCATTATATAATTTAGCAAACTCATTATGTGCTAGCAATTTAATATATTGTTCTTGTTCATTTTTTATACTTTCTATATAATCAGTACTTATCATAGGCATAGTGCTAGTTTCCTCATTAGTAATCACATTTTGGTCTGGATTTTTATAATTATATATAAGTATTGCAAATACTGATAGAATTAACAAAAAATATATACTTTTCCTTTTAAAAATTTTTACTAATTCATTCTCAATTAACTTAATCATCTTTATTATCACCAACCTTTTTTAAAAAGGCTTCTTCTAATGATAACTTTGTCTTTTGATAAGATAAACTATTTTTAAATTGCTCAATAGCTTCATTTACAATAATTTTTCCATTTTTTATAACAATTATTTTATTGCATAAATTGTCAATTTCTGTTAAATTATGACTAGATATTAATATAGCTATTCCTTGTTGAGACAAACCTTTTATTAATTTTCTCATTTCTATTATTCCTTCAACATCCAATCCATTTGTTGGTTCATCTAAAATTAACAAATTTGGCTTATTAATAATTGCCTCTCCTATTGCTAACCTTTGCTTCATTCCGAGTGAATAAGTAGAAACTTTATCTTTTATTTGTTTTTCTAGCCCTATGATTTTAATTACTTCATTTATTCGGTTTTTAGTAATATTTTTATAATAATTAGCTGTTATTTTTAAATTATCATATCCAGATAAATATAAATACAAGTCTGGAGATTCGACAATAGCACCTACCTTTTCTATTGCCCTAACGAAGTCATTTCTTATATCATATCCATTTATTTTTACATTTCCTGAAGATAGTCTCATTAGTCCTAATATCAATTTTATAACTGTTGTTTTTCCTGCACCATTTGGTCCAATAAAACCAACTACATCTCCAGTATTAATCGAAAAAGAAATATCCTCAACAATTACTTTAGATTTTATTTGCTTTTTTAAATTCGCACATTTCAATACTTCCATCCAAAATTTTTCCTTTCGTTATATGTTTCTAACATCCTTTTTATTAAATATTATAATAATTAATAATAAAAATATCAATAAGCTTATACTAGATATAATTATAGATTGCCATAGCATAGTACTATCTGTAAAAAGATATTTACTTATATCCCAATTATATATAAATATGTAATTAGTAATATTATTTTTTAATATTTCAAAAGTAGACAAGAAATACGCACCCAATGATATTAGTATATTCAAAGCCATATTGTTAGTAATAATCCCAAATAGTAGACTAAAACTGCTTAATATTACATACATAAATATTTTCGTAGTAAATAGTAGCAATATGTATTTGACTAAATTCATAGTTTCAATATCTTGAGAAATAGTATTATATCTTATCGCATCTAGAGAGTAACTTTCAAATCCAAATAATAATCCCCCTAATACATATTGAAAAATTACTAAAATTAATACTACTAATATAATAATTAAAAAATCCGTTAATATTTTAGAGAACAATATTTTGACTCTTTTATATGGCTTTATTAATATATTTTTTATTGTCCCAGAGTAGTACTCTTCGGATATGATAGTGCAAGACAAATATATAATAATAAAAATAATCAAAACCTCAAAATTGTCAAACACCTTCATTAATAATATTCGTGCATCTGGTGGTAAAATAGCACTTTCATTCTGTGAATTAATCAGAATATTGTATTTAATATTATTATCAATAGCATATTTTTCTAAATGTATTCTTTCAACTATTTTCTCATAATTTTCATCTTTATTTAATTGTTTATTGTGTTCTAAGTAAAAAGTATCAATATTGTATGCTCTTTTATATTGGCTGGTAATATCTACATCTGAAACATTTATTATTTGAAAGATGTTATATATTAAAATAACAGAAAATCCGAATGGCAAATAATATGTAGATTTCTCTTCTCTTAAATATTTTTATTAATTCATTTTTTATTAAATTTAACATAGCAAATATTTTCCTTTTAAATATTAAAAATAGGGGCATATTACGCAATATGCCCCTACCGATAGTGGATTCAAAATGTTATTTACGGATTAGAGAGATTTCAGATGTGAATCACACCCACTGCATAGTAACATATACGACATCAGAGGATAGGTTGGT
Organism: uncultured Clostridium sp.; assembly: GCA_946497585.1. Taxonomy (GTDB): domain Bacteria; phylum Bacillota; class Clostridia; order TANB77; family CAG-508; genus CAG-793. The sequence continues at coordinate 34,469 of CAMMLF010000001.1, read as the reverse complement.
GATCTGTACGGTATAATCACCCGAAGACGGAAGAGTAAACTTCCAATCGCCAGTGTCATTAACCCCCATAATCCAGTTTCCATCGGAATAATACTTATCACCTTTCTTCAAAGTGATATCAATTCCTCCTTGGCTGGCGCTGGACTGAGCCGTCACCCTGAAAGTCTTGGAAAATCCAATATAGCTGTTGAGATGAACAGTGTATGTTCTGGTTTCGAATGCCGGAATGGAACCTGTAACCACAGGATTTGCATACGGCACAATCTCATCGCTGACCTATTCGACCGAACTTTCCATGACGGAAGTTGCGGTCAAATCATCAGGCTCCGCCGCGAATGCTGCCGTCGGTACGCTGCATACAACCATGCATGCGCACAGGATGGAGCAAATCCTACTTAACACTTTGTTTTTCATTTGATTACCTCCAGTTTCAGTATCAAATCCACTATCTTTTTGCGTATAGCTATGCTATACAATTTTTAGTATAGCACTATCATATAATTAAAGTCAATATATTTTCTAAAATTTGTCACATTTTTTTCTAAAATTTGTCATTTTAAAATAAATAAATTTTTTATAAAGGTTGGCATTTTCTTTACAATTAATTATAACAAATAGTAAAAAAATAGTCATATAAACATTTAAAACTTGCAACTGTTTTTCTCTCGTATGCTCATATTTGCTTAGATATTGACATATAATACTAATTTTTATATGCAAAGTTTTTTATGCAATTATAATTAATAAAAGTATATTCAGTTATCTTTGTTCTTATTTTTTTCATTGTACATTAATGTTACAATGTACATACCTTGAAGAAATCCGCTTTTATAATACAGTTCATTTTCTCTGAAAAAATAATTAGAAGTTGTCTCATTTCTTCTTTCTAGTATTCTCAGCAATTGTCTTCTACACTTTGGATGAACTCTGTTTTGTATAAAATTGTATAACTGTGCTGAAACATTTACATTTTCTTTGCGGTATTGTTCTAGTTTTTTATCTTTTATGTTCAATTTGTTTGACTCTTGCATTTTATCAAATATTAAGTCAAAAAATTCGTCTTTCATAAATTCCATAACCATTCCTCCTTTCAATTTCATTTTATAAAATAAGTTTCTGTATTGGAATGCTGAAAAGTTGAATTTTTTTCTCACTTAAATTCATTGATATAACTACATTAGAGAAAGTTTTTCAAAAAATAATTTTTAAAATCCCTATTAAAAATCTAAAAAAATATTGATATTTCAATAAAAAATATTTTTATTTTGTGTTTATTGAAATAAGTAAAAAAACTATGTAAAATATAAGTGTGTAATAAGATTTATGTTATAGTTATTATTTAACTGTAACTATCTATAAAGATTTTATCTTTATAGCATAACTACTAAGTTTTTTAGTTAGTAGTAGTTTTTCTACATTGTAAAATAATGTAGCATAAAATGGGTATTTAGTGTAACAATTATATAGATTCTTTGTTATGCTTAAATATAAAAAAGAAAGTAATTATTCTAAAAGTTTTATCCCCCAACTCACTTTTGGAAAGTACTTTCTCTTTTTTTGCCTAAATTAATAGAAAGGAGGATTTATCAAAAAAATCTTTTTTACACAAAAATACAGGAAGGAGATTTAGTTATTATGAAGCATGGATTTAGTTTTGAACTATATGGAACTATATTTACAAATTGTTTTTTACATAGTTCAAGATATTCTAATGGTAATATTCAATTCAGCTTATTTGGCACGTACCCAATAATAAATGAAACTGCTCATTTTGCAGATATTACATTAGAGCAAAACAAAAAACTCCTAGGAGAAGACGAAATAGTTGTTGATTGTAAGTTTAAGCCCACATTAATACCTCAGCTATTAAAACTTGGTATTATTAAAAATCAAACTGGAATATGTGTTGTAAATAATAGCATATATCCAATCTACACTATAAATTCAGACAAAATACAAAAAAATTACTGCTATGTAGAAGAACTAATTGCTGCATAGTAAAATGAAAGGATGAAATATTATGGAACAAGTAAGCTATGTAAATTTACCGATTATCGGAAGAATACAGCATGGAGAACAAGTGCCAATTGGAAATGGTAAAAAAAGAGCAAAAGAGTTAGGCCATTTTATAGCAAAAGTACAAGACCAATATATGCAAGGCTATTTACAAAAATTTGACCAAATGTATAAAGGAAAAACAAGTATTGAAATTGAATTTATTACAGAAGAACCTTTTTCTGCAAAGTATTCAAGAAGTAATCAATCCCGGGCAAGTATGTTATTGTATGTTTGGAACAGATGAAGCAAATCAAAAAACACAGAATGGTTGGCAAAAAATTAAATGCTTAGGTTCTAATTGTCAATATAGACAGAAAAAACAAGTTGGACCACCTGATTGTAGAAAAGTAGGTTGGTTAAAGTTTTTAATACCTAAGGTCTCAACAGACAGAATATGGCTTATGAGAATCACAAGTAGTCAATCAATAGACTCATTAAACCAATATTTTTCTTTACAAAAAGAGCACGGACAAAGTGTTAAAGGAAAATATATTTTATTTCTAAGAAAGGTTGAAAACTCTAAAAATGGAAAGACTTTTAGTAATTATATCGTTGATATTATGAAAAAAGAAGATTTTATTTCTAATACTCTCCCACAAAATAATAAGAATTCACAACCACAATCCACAACAAATGAGCAAATTGTGAATAACACTGTAGTAAATAGTATTAAAAAAGAAAATGAAGAACTCAAAACTAAGGTTTCAAACCAAAATACTAAAAAAATAGCAAAAATTGAAATATCAGAAAACCCTGATATTGATAAGTGCTACTATTTTACAAATCACCATACTGAAACATTTATGAAAGACGGTAAACCTAAAGAATATTTTATAGGTGAATTTTATGATATGTCAGATAAGCCTGTTAATCTTATTGTTAAGCCTGAATTAATTGATGGAATACTTAAATGTGGTATAGGCTCAGTATTTGAAACAGAAATACAGGAGTTTAATGATAAAAAAATACTAACAGATTTTAAATTCGTACAAAACAATGAAAAGGATGCACAAAAAAATATAGCAGCATAAGAAAAAGGGGTTCTTATACTACTTTTGGTGTTATTTATAAATGTCATTTGTAATAATACACAAAAATCAAAAATAAGTCAATGGTCAAAAAATAATTTAATAGTAAAGGAGAATGTACAAAAATGCATAATAAATTTAAAAATCACGAGAAGGTTTTTGTATATGGTCCTGGTGAAAATACTGGCACTTTTTATAGAAATGTTCCAGCTTTTATTATTGAGAGAGACCCATATTATTTGGATTATTTAGTAAAATTTAAAGATGGAACAGAAGACTGGATAGAACCACAATACTTACGAAAACCTTTTGAACGTAGACACAAAAAATATAGAAAAAATCAAAAAAGGAGTTAAATTTTATGAAGATTGATTATATCAAAACCATTCGGTTTCAGAAAATTCAAAGGGGTATTTGAAACAAAATTGTATGACACTACCTCTATTAGTGGCAAAAATCGCTCTGGAAAAAGTAATATTCTTTATGCTATTGTAAATATACTTTTAGGAACTAATCTGTCAGGAGATGAAAAATCTTGCCTTATAAATCAAAATGTTGATAGTTCTTATGGAGAATTACATTTTACAGATAATCAAGGAATTAAACACATATTAGTTCGTATAAAAAATAGAGTTGGAACAAAAAATAATTCTATTACACTCGATGGAAAATCTATAACTCAAAATGAATTAATTAGCTTTTATAAAGATAAAAAATTATTTTTATCTATTATAAATCCACTTTATTTCTTATCTAAAAAGCCAGCAGAACAAAAAGAAATGCTAGATAAGTATTTATCCGATATAAAACCTATTGAAATTTTTAAAACTCTAAGTGATTTTCAACAGCAAAAATTGCTTAATAGATATTTTAGAATATCTGTAAGAGAAATGTACGATAGATTAAGTGAAAATGAGCTTAAAGAGCTTTATATTTCTAACAAATTACAAGAAAATACTAATAAACAATTTGAGGAACTATCACGAAAAGAATTGTTTATTAGCTTTAAAGATGTAGTTTTAAAAGATATAAAGTATTACTACAAACTTTCTCAAAAAGAGCAAGAAGATTTTATAAATACTCATATTCTAAATATTTTTATGGATATTGCTTATGATAATTTAGAGAAAGAAGAGCAAAAAAAATTAGAGGCGATTCCAAGAGATATCCCTACATATATATCAGAATTGAATCAAGATATAAAAAAAGCAGAAACTTATATTTCTACTTTAAGTGGAAAGATTGAATATGCACAAAATATAGCAGATGAAAATTTACCTAAAATTAAAAAGTTTGAAAAAGAAGTAGAACTTTCACTTGCATATCAAGAATTAGATTCTTTATCCAATGATAAACAAATAAAGGAAAAAGAAAATCAAAAACAAAAAGTAGAGAGTTTAGAAAATGAAATTTTAAATATATCAACTGAAATTACAGAGCTTTCAAAAAACATGAAAGCAGGTAAACAAAAATATTTAGCGATAAAAAGTGGCACGGATTGCCTTTGTCCTACATGTGAACAGCATATACAAGATGAGGCAAAAGAAAAAACTATTGCTAATATGAAAAAGAATTTGACAGATGCTTTTAACAAGAAAAATACATTAGAGACAAAAGAAAAGGACTTAAGGTTTAAACTTGCAATGGAAAGATGTCAGTATCACGCATTAGGTGGAGATACCAGTATAGATAATAATAAGAAAATCGCTAATATAAAAGAAAATATAGATAAATTAGAATTAGAGAAAAAAGAAATTGAAAAATTTAATAATGAAATTTTTATTAAAGAAAAAAATATACAAAATGCTAAAAATGATATATCTAATTTTAATAATCAAATTTCTGTTCAAAACAAATTAATTAGTGATTTAAAAGAATCAAAGAAAGTAGCCCAAAAGTTATATATTTCTTTTATTGAAGAAAAGATGAAACTTGCTAAGCATTATTTAAAAGATGTTACGGTAAAATTCTACTCTGTTTTAAAGACTACTGGAGAAATAAAAGATGATTTTGTTATTACTTATAAAGGTAATTTATTATCTGATTTGTCTAGGTCTGAAACTATTGCAACAGCTTTAGAATTTGCTAATATGTTTAATAATATTGCAAGGACTAATTTTCCTATTTTTATTGATGATTACGAAAGTTGCGCTGATTATGATTTTATAAAGAAATATACTAACAACACTCAAATAATTGTATCTAATGTAGTCAAAGGCGAAAATTTAAAAATTACAGATTATTATAATAGTGAAGATTGTACTATTATAAAACCTGTAATCACTAACGCAAAAACTATCAAAGTTTATAACAAGAATACTACTGCTATTTCAAAAGCAGCATAAAATTATAGGAAAGGCAGATATATTCTGTCTTTTTCTATTCTAAAAAAGAAAGGAAGATATACATATGAAAATAAAATGTTTATTAATAATGCCTAATAAGGAAGTACAAAAGGTTAAAATACCTGGAAATATAAAATTTATAAAATCATTAATAGGAGACAATTTGCTTAGAATAAGGACAAATAAAAATAATCTAATTATTGCTAATCAAAATGCTGAAAACGATGAATTTAATAGACTTTTTCAGGGTTGCATATTATATGGAACTTTTTTAGTTGTTTCAATAAAAAATAAAAAACTAACTTCTATGAAAAAGAAGGATATCAGAAAGTTCTACAATATGTTTAAGTTAGTAAAACACCAAAAGAAAATTTCAAAATACAAAGAAGAATTTTTGGAAGAGTACTATTACAGACAAAGAGAAATGAAAGAAAAAAATAGAGAGCATAATAAAGAGTTTATCTTTAAAAATGCTGCTTAAGAAAGGAAGGATTTATATGAATAATTATGAAACAGTTTTTTTAATAAAGGATAACATTACAGATGAACAAAGGAATTCTGTTGTTGAAGAAATTAAGAATTTTCTTGTAAAAAAAGGAAAAATCTCAAAAGTTGATGATTTAGGTAAAAGGATGCTAGCATATAAAATTCAAAATCATCAATATGCGTATTATATTGTAATTTATTTTTCAGGAACTCCTGACATTATTCCTGAATTAGAAAGAAAATATCGTATTAATGAAAATATACTTAAATTTATAATTGTTAAACAAGATAATTAGAAAGGAAGGAAAATATGAATAAAACAATTTTATTAGGGAGATTAACAAAATCTCCAGAAATTAAATTTTCACAAGCGAATAATGTAAAAATTGCTACATTTAGTTTAGCTGTAAATAGGAAATATACTAAAAAAGGTGAAGAAAGTCAAGCTGACTTTTTCAATATAATTACCTTTTCTAAACTTGCCGACTTCGTAGAGAAGTTTTTAAATCAAGGTACACAAGTTTGTATTAGTGGTAGACTTCAAACACGAAACTATGAGGATAAGAATGGTATTAGAAGATATGTAACAGAAGTTATTGCTGAAGAAATTGATTTTGCTGATAGTTATACAAAACTTGAAGGAAATACTGATAATACACAAGAGACTGTTAGCAATAATCTAAATGAAAAAAATACACAAGAAGATTTTATTTCTAATGGTGATGATTTACCATTTTAAAGGAGGTTTAAGCTATGCAAAAATTAATCAATAAATATTTTAATGAATTATGCAAAGAAAAATTTTTCAAAGAGGATGATGAAGAAATTATTGGAAAAGCAAAAGATGTTATTGATAACTTAAATAGTCAAATAGAATATGCTAAAGACCCAGCAAATGCACTTAATGAATGCGATATAGAATTTGTTGTGAATGAAGCGACTGATTTGATACAAGAAATCAATAAACATTATCAAGATAAAGACGATGTCATTGAAATAGCTCTTCATCCAATGTCAGGTTTTTATGTGCTACAAGATAAAGAAAAACTACTAGAAGAATTACAAGATTATTATGAAGAATTGGAGGAAAAATAGTATGGTAACAAATATAGTAAGTGTAAAATATGAAGATAAATACAAGCCTAAAACATTTAGTGGGAAAGCATATTCTTATTTCACTGCAATTCCTTTAGCTGTGGGCGATTTAGTCGTTGCTCCAACAGCTTACGGCGAAAAAATCGCAAGAGTATCAGTTATAGATATTCCAGAATTTCAAGTTGAATTTATGCAAGCCAGTTTAAAATTGATTACAGAAAAAATCGACAAGCAAAAATATTTAGAAGAAAATAAAATAATATCTCAAGAGGCTGCATAATATGAACGGTAAGGAAATAGCAGATATTCTAGTTCAAAAATTAATTTCTAATGGATTTATTGTTCACAAATATAATTCACATACTACAAGTTCAATTTATCTAAAATTAGATTATGGACTTTCTTGTGGAATTAGAATAGCAGACCATCCCGGCAAAAAGAAATATAGTTACAGATTTAATGTAATAAAAGACTATCTTGGAGATAAGGTCATCATAAAAGATGGCCTTATTTGCCGTTTTTATGACTTTACTGAACTAGAAAATGTAATAATTGCAGTGCAAAAAGAAAGACAGGAAAAAATTAATAAATATGGCTTACAAAACTACAAAAAATATATGGAAAGAGAATCCAAAGATGATTTATATACAAGATTTAAAAAAATGGAGGTAAAAAAGAAATGACTGGTTTTGAAAGGTTAAAAGAACAAGTAAAAGACCAAGAAGACAAAGCTTTAGTACAAACAGTAGAATACTTATTAACTCGTGAAGACATAGAAGAAGATTATCTAAAAGAAGAAAAAACACTTGAAGGAATGGCAAAATTTATAAAAGATAAAGCAAGAAAGTATATGAAAAACGGCTGGAATTATATTACTAATGAAGTGGTATATGCGTGGGCAGTCATGTATTTTTCATTGCCTAATTCCTTTCTAAAAATAGAAAAGAAAGATACTAATAACAGTAAAACCAAAACATCTTCTAAAAAAGAAATTTCTAAAAATAATGTTGTTTCATTAGAAAAGGCAAGAGAAAATTTAGAAAAGAAAAAAGAAACAGCACAAATCTCTTTGTTTGGAGGTGTTGCATAATGACAAAAGAAAAATTACAAATACTTATGAAAAAAATTGATAATCGAAATACACCAAAACATTGGATTTCATTTGTCAAAGAAAACTTAGCAGACCACAATGTTATTTTAAAATATGGAAATAAAGCATTTTGCACTCATTGTCAAAAATATTTCGATAAAAAAATAACAGTATATAAGTGGGAAAAATGTCCGTATTGCAATAATAAATACTTTACTAGAAACAGTAATATACGCAATATAACTTATAAAAAAGATATTGCTTTTTATAGCAAAGTAGATGGTAATATTGTTCTAAGAGTTTTTGAAATAGAATCTAAGTTTAATCACGCAACAAGATCTTTTGAACACGATTTACAAGAGTTTGCAAGATTTATTCCTAATATTGGAATAATTATAAATGATAGTGTTTCTTTTTATATGTGGTATCAAAAAGTATGGCATAATTATCCTGTAACAAATTGGCATGTATATACAGGTAATAAAGTATTAAATGATATGCCGATATATCCTTATAATAAAGATATATTATTCAAAAATACAACTCTACAATATGCTCCGATGGAAGAATTTAAAAAGGAATATCACTTGTATACAGATTTTGAGGTAATGCAACTCGCATCATATCAGAGTTTTGAAATATTATGGAAAATGGGACTTCACAAACTATCACAATATCCAAAACGATTTAACAAAAAAGGTGGATTTCTTAAACGATTTGGAGTTCCTAAAAAATTTTTGAAATTTATGGTTGAAAATAATATTGATTATGGAGATTATTCTTTGCTTAAACTGTTACAAATCCCGGATATGAAATTGATACAAAAATATCGACATTTTAACTATAATTACTTATCTTTTATGAAAAAACAAGGATTTCTATACGATTATAAAACAGTTGAACAATTTAGTGGTAATTTTTATACTCTAAAAAATATATGTAAATATACTTCCCTTAAAAAATTTTTGCAATATAAGAAAGGAATAAAAAATATACATATATATTTAGATTATTTAGAAATGGCAAGTAAATTGGGAATAAGTTTAAAGAGTAAAAAAAGATTATTTCCATATCAATTAATAGCATGGCACGATAAATTTGCTAAGAAAATTAAAATAAATGAAGATATGGATACACAGTTTAAAGCATATTTACGATATTTAGATTTATCAAAATATACTTATAAAGATGATAAATATATTATTTTTCCTGCACCTAGTATAGATGATTTAAAAGATGAAGGAACACAACAAGAAAATTGTGTCGTCACATATTTACATCGTTATATAAATAATGAAACAGAAATATACTTAATTCGAGAATTATTAAATCCTAATAAATCTTTCATTACTCTTGAATATAAAAATAATCATGTTGTTCAAAAGGAATTACCTCATCATAGTATAGATTTTACAGATGAACAAAATAATTTTATAGACAAATGGTTAGGTTTTAGAAGTTTCATAGAACAAAAAGAAAAATATAAGAAAAAACAAAAAATTAAAGTCATCAAATATAATTTTAAAAAGATGGCTGCCTAAAAGGAGGTAAAATGAATACTAAATACAATAGAAGATTAAAAGCTAAAGAAATATATGATAAGGTTGTTAATAATGTACTAACAATAATAAAAAATGGAGAATATGAAAAGTTTTTGAAATTTCAAAGTCAATTTACTAAATACAGTTTTAATAATACTGTGCTTATATTTAGTCAGTTTCCAGATGCTACAAATGTTGCAGGAAAAGCTAAATGGAAAAGATTAGGTCGAGAATTAATAGACGGCGCAAAGCGAATACAAATAACTGCAGGTATGCCAGCTCAAGGTAAAACTACTGTGAAAAGAATTATAGATGGTAAAGAAATTGAAGAGACGCAAACTTACAACTATACTGCTTATAAATCAGTTTATGTATATGATATATCTCAAACAATAGGAGAATCAATGCCACTAGAAGTTAAAATGCTTGATAGTAAAAATATGGGTTCTTTTTTTGAAAAATTAAAACAATTTAGTAAATTCCCTATTTATGAAAAAGAACTTGAACAGGGTGTAAAAGGTTATTATAGCCCTAAGTATAAGGAAATATCAATAGAAAAAAGAATGTCTATTGATGCTAAAACAGCTGTGTTATTACATGAGCTGACGCATGGTCTATATGATGATTTTGATTATAAAGTAGATAGAAACTTATCAGAAATTTTTGTTGAATCTGTTGCTTACATAGTAGCAGATTACTTTGGTCTTGATAATTCTATGTGCAGTTTTAATTACATAACGCAATATGCAAAAGGAAATCCGAAAATCATAATTGATTTAGGTTCAAAAATAAAAAAATGTGCAACCGATTTTATAAAAGAACTTGAAGAGTTTGAAATTAAAGAAAACCAACTTGTTGCATAGAGGAGGAAATATGTTTAAATTATATAAGAATGAAAAATTACTGTTAGTCGCTCCTTATTGGGAGGACTTGGTTAGTTTCGTTGAAATTCTTAAAAAATACAATAAAAAGTTTATTAATAGGAAAGAGTTTATTGTTAAATGCAATGATGAGCTCTTTTATTATTGGAAAAGAAAATAAGTAGGAAAGGATACCTAAAATTATGAATTATTTAGATGAACAGGAAGTAAAAAAGCATATAAATATTTTGAATGTAGCATACCACTTATGCTTAGAAATTGTAGAACATGCTGGATATGAGTATAAAGCAATATGCCCATTTTGTGGGTATAATAAAAACAGTAAAATCCCCACACTATCGTTAAATGCTGAAACTAATAAATATTGTTGTAGCCGCTGTGGTGCTGGAGGATATTCAATAGGTTTATATGCTAGAATGAGGAAATTAAGTAATCAAGAAGCTTATAGAGAACTTTTAGACAGAGAATGCTATTCTCAAAATAGAGTTGAAGTTAAAATTAATCCAATCAATTTATTAGCGGATATACAATTAAGAGATAAAGTATATAGAGATTTGTTAAATATGTTAAAATTAGAAGGACAGCATAGAAATTATTTAAGAAGTTTAGGGCTATTGAATAGTTCTATTGAAGGTAATTTATACAAAACTACACCTAAAAATTATGTGAAAAGAAGGTTAATATCTCATATTTTATCTAAAAAGTATAATCTTGCAGGAATACCGGGCTTTTTTCAAGAAGAGGATTTTAAATGGTGCTTTAGTAAATATCGTGGCTTTTTTGTACCAGTACTTAGTGATGATGGACTCATACAAGGTCTTTCTATACATTTAGATAAACCATTTAATAATACTGAAGATATCTGGTTTTCAAGTAGTAATAAAATAAATGGAACATCTTCTAAAAATTATATAATGAAAAGTAATATTACACCTAATACATCAAGCGTAATTTTGACTGATAATTTCATTTTAGGTCATCTTATAAAAGATGCGCTAAATTTACCAGTTATAAGTTTTCAAAATATATCTAATTCATATATGATTTTAAATTCAATACAAAATACTAATATTAGAAATATTACTTTTATTGTAAGAATACCTAATTGTAACAATAATTTAGATTATATTATAAATCGCGTATTTCGAGATTTATTGCCATTAGGTTATAACTTAGACTGTAAGAGTATTACTGATTATAACGAAATTTTTAATTTAGATTTTTTTGATGAAAATTTTAATGTTAATAATACATTAAAAAAAGTTGCTTAAAACAAATATAGCCTGTCTTATTAAAAATCAGGCTATATTTATAATAATTTATTTCTAATTCTTATTATATTTTTATTATCAACAATTTTCAAAAGTTCCTAAAAGCAATCCTAATACATCATATTTTTAATTAATTTTATTTATTCCCATATTTAATAAATTTTTCACAGTCTAGGGTGTAGCCCAGTTATAAAAAGCGTTGATTTAACATACAATAATATAAAATTTGGGAGAGTTTTATATTATGATATATATTGCTATAAAAGATTTGTTAAAAGCTAAAAATAAATCTAAGTATTGGTTTATAATGCAAATGCAAGGAGATTATAAAGCTATAACTAAACTATTAGAAAATGAAACTACATCGATTCGATTTGAAACATTAGAAAAGGCTTGTAGAATCTTAAATTGTAAGCCTGAAGATATTATAAAATTAAGAGATTAAGGCCTAAGGCCTTTTTTTATTGACATACATATTTTAAAAATATATAATTAACTGGGTTGTAGACCAGTTGCAATCTTAAAAAATAGAAAAAATAAAAAGCTATCTCTAACTTTTTATTCTATCAATTCTTCTATTTTTTAATGGTGGTCTTTCAATTAGTAATTGATACGGTTCTATTTTAAAAACTTTTGCAAGTTTTTGTATATAATCCGCAGTAATATTTCTTTTACCGTTTTCTAGTTGACTAAGGTAAGCTGGAGTTGTTTCCAAGAGTTCGGCTAAATTTTCTTGAGACCAATCCGCTCTAAGCCTAAAGTATACAATATTATCTCCGATAATATTTCTAATACTATTACTTATTGATACCACCTCCCATTTTTCATATCTATTATTATAGGATATTAAATTTTAATTCGACATATTCAAGTAGGGAAATATAAATGTGGAAGCTGGTAGAATAGGAGGTGAGATTTGGAGCAAAAAGATAAAAGTGGTCGCATTATTTTTGCCAAAAACCTAAAAAAATATAGAGAAAAAAATGGTTGGACACAACAGCACTTAGCAGATATATTAAATGTTAGCAGACAAGCCGTATCAAAATGGGAACTTGCTAGTAGTGAACCTGATTTAGATAAAATTTCAGAAATATCAAAATTATTTAATATTACAGTTGATGATATATTAGAGAATGACGTAGAAAAATATAAACTTTTAAAACGAATAGAAGAAGAACTGGAACGCAAAAAAGAAAAACAAAGAAAGCTAATATTTTTTATTTTAACAATTATATTTTTTTCTTCTTACATAATTTATAAAACAATACAATTGGTTGAGTTGTCAAACTCTGTAAATTCAATTTTTCATTAATCTTTGTCAAAGCGGAGAACTACATTAATAATTTGCAGTTCTCTATTTTTGTTTATCAAATAATGCTTTTTAGTTTTTTTGTTGATTTTTAAATTAATGTTTAATCTTTCATAAATTATATACTATCTTATCTCTAAAAGATGGGGGTTTATTTTCATTTTTTTATATTTTTTTGAAACTTTTTTATTGTATAATTTACTCTAATAAGTAGATTCAATATACGTATAAAGAATAAATTGGGGGAATTCTAACATTGGAAAAACTAATTGAAAGAGCTAAAAAAGGGGATAAAAGTGCTTTTACTGAACTAATTATAAGTATGCAGGATGAACTTTATAAAATAGCTAGAATGAGATTATCAAATGAGGAAGATATTGATGATGTTATTCAAGAGACAATGATATCAGCCTTTTATGGAATTAAGCGCTTAAAATATCCTCATTATTTTAAGAGCTGGATAATTAAAATTTTAATTAATAAGTGTAATGCATTATATAAGAAGAAAAAGAAACTAGATTACTATTATGATGATAATTTTATTAATAATAGTATCATTGATTTTAAAGAAAATAGCATTGAATGTAATATTGACTTTTATATTTTAATTAAAGATTTAGATTATCTAGAGAGGTATATACTTATTTTATATTATGAAATGGGATATTCTTGTAAAGATATTAGCAAGATGTTGAATATAAAAGAAAATACTTTAAAAACAAAAATATCTCGAAGTAAATTAAAAATAAAGAAAATTATTGATAAAAATTAATAGAGAGGTGAATAATGATGAATGATGATTTAGAACATAATTTTAAAGTTAAACTTCAAGCTCCAAATTCTTATTATTATGCTATAAACACAGCTTTCCAATCAAAATCTCAAAAGCCAAAGCATTTATTTATTAATAAACTAATTGCAACAGCTTGCACAATCACTACACTTTTTGCTGGAGTTGTTTTTGCGAGAAATATTATAGGAAACATATTTAATGATAATGATGGAATGACCAAAGCAATTGAAGATGGATATATTTTTACTTCAACTGCTGATTATATCGATTCTAATAATGTAAAGGCAAAAGTTAATAACATTTTAATGGATGAAAAAAACATATCGTTTACTCTTAGTCTAATTCTTCCTGAAGAATACAGTCCAGAACTTACTAAAGATATTAATTTTCCTAATATGTTAATTACTGATGATGAAAATCGTATACTTTATTGTGGTAATTATTATGCATTTGAAGGTTTTAAAAATAATAATAAAATAAATTATAACTATGGAGACTTTAATGATAATTATATAAATAGCGGTATTAATATGTATTTAAGTACCCAAAATAAGATTGAATTAACTATTGTATTTAATATTTTTGCTGATAAATTCCCTAATAGTAAAAATTTAAAAATACAATTTAGTGAAATTGATTTTGGTGCTGGTACTTCCTTGGTTACTCTAAATGGAAATTGGATAATAGATGTATCTCTTCCTGAGAAATTTTACAATAGAGAAACATCTTCATATCACATTTCTGATATTAGTGATACTACGATTAATCTTATAGAAGCTTATAGTTTTGCATCAGGTATGTATATAAAATTTGAGACCAATGTTTCTCCTGTTTCTAATCAAGAAAATTTTTATTCTTGGGGGCTAAACTTAAAGGATAGTTTTGTAACAAATGAATATTTAGAGGATACTTATGGCAATAAATATTATCCTGTTAACTCAAATTCTGAATCTTCTGGAAGTATATATGAAACAAGTGGAAAATTTACTCATTGGCAAACTTTTGATTTAATTAATAGTGAAAAAACTCAAGTTTTATATCTTCACTTAACATTGAATACTATCGATTCAAGTAAAGAGATAGTTATTACTTTAGAATTAAATTAATAAAAACACGCTGAAAACTAATAGATAAAATCAATCTATTAGTTTTTATTTTATATAATTTTTTATCTTTTTTACCTTTTTTCAACCTTTTTTCGAAATTAATATATAATTATACTTACAATACTTTTTGTATTGTGAAAGTGTGAATAGTGATAGTTTTTATTGACATTATTCCACAAAAATCAAGAGAACTTTATTAGAATTGCAAGGAGTAGCATTATGGAAAAAACAATTTCGCGGTTTACTAGTATGCTTCTATCTATCTTGATACTTGCATGTCTAGCTTTCCCTGCCTCGGCTTTTGCTGCCGAGCCCGACATCTCTGTCACTCCTGTGGTTCAAACCAGTACCCAGGAAATCGTTCCTTATGCTGGCGTCGAAACCCTTCCTTATGGATGGTACGACATCGGCAATTTTTCCTTCACTCGGAGCAATGTTACTCCTGTGAAGACGGTTTCAGGTAGATACCTCACCCTTAGCATCGGATATCGTACCTCTGCAGCTGATACTGGTAGTGGTCCCATACGTTTGACGGTTCGACTGAGGGATTACTATACCGGGCAGTATATTAACACTTATGTGTTCAACACCTGCAATGGATATGACTATCCTTCTTTTGCTCAATGGCAAGTTGACCTTGGCTCTACTGGTCGTCGTGTTTATATTTGCTTTGAGGTTGAATCCGCCAACGGTGGATCTACCTCCAGAAGAGCAGATATTATTTCCTTCCGTTCTTACGTTCAGTAACTAACTTTACGCTCTCTTGATTTTATCCCTCTTTGTGTCATTGTAAAGAGGGGATTTTTTTATCTTATTTGCTATTGTAATTATAATTTTTTTAGTAGTCGGCTTTATCACCACCTCATACTTAAAGTATTCTTTTAAAATCATTTCAGGACATTCAAAGTACATTATATTAATAGCATTTATAATATTTGTCTTAATACAATTAATATTTTTCTTATATTTTCTTGATAATATAGGATATATATCATTTTTTATATTTATATCATTGTATTCATTTTGTTTTTTATAAGCATATATTATTGCGTCTTCTAAGTATAACGTACCATCATATTTGAAATTAAATCTGAGATGTTTCAATTCTTCTTGTACCATTGACTTAATGTTATCATCATAAATAGATTCTTCTAAACAAAGTCTGATAATAAGATTATACAATTCTTCTAGGTTTTCTGCTTTACAATAGTATTCACCTTTATTATATTTATTAAGTTTTATCATTATTTTATTTTTATACAAGAAAATAATTTTAGAATTATTCTTGGCTTTAATCAACTTATTACGAATATTCTCATAGTCAACTTGATTTTCTATGCCTATTAAAATTAAATCTATTCTCCTTTTTTTCAATAAACATATAGCATCATTTATATTAGGCAAAATATTATAAACATGAATTTTCTCGTCTCTAACAGAAATATAGTTTAACATTCTTATAGAATATTCATTATCCTTATCAACAATTATTATTTTACTCATTTTTTTCCTCACTCTAGTATTAGATTGAGTTTTTACATAATAAGTTTCATAATTTTAGGATAAAACACAAAAATTTTAAAAAAGAGATAATTTTAATACTTCAAAATTATAATTTTGAAAAGCAAATTATCTCTTTTTATAATATAAAATCCTACGTTCAATAAATTCTTTATTTGTTCATTTTTTCTCAATAATTCTAGCACACATCTTTATAAATACTCATTAGTGTTAGGTTTAACAAAATTATCATCAGTTACATTTCCGATGCTGTATTTCATGTCAAATGAATCATTATCTTCTATATATGATATAACAATTCCAGTTTCTTTTTCTATCCAATATTTATTAAAATCTTTTGTTGTAATCACATAACAGTCTTTATCATCTTTTGATTCTTCCACTATATTATCTATATTATTTTTTATTCTAGATAATATCTCTTGTGAAAAAGATTTTAAATCTGTTGGGTTAATTTCCATCTCAACTTCAGTATTGCTTTCACCATTAATTTTATATAGTTTATTTTCACCATTATCATATATGATAATGTCGTCCGTATTATCTCTATATGCAATTGCTGTGGTATTTCCGTTATTTCCATATGTATTTATTGTTGCTGAAAACTTATCATTATCCACATAATATTGTCCCATAACTAATTCACATTCGTATTTATCACCTTCCACATATGTTGTATGCGTCATAGTATACGAATAATTAGAACCTATGTTCAACGCGTTTTGTTTTTTCTCAATCGTTGAAACTATCATGTTAGGCTTTAATACATTATAAACTAACATTCCCACAATTATCAGAATTAAAACAACGATAACTACAATTAAACCAACTTTTAAATTTTTTTCTTTCATAATTTTTACTCCTTTTATTTATTGTGAGTGGCAGTCAAAGATGACTGCCACTATCCATAAGTAAATGCATTTAAGATTAAATCTTAGAAAGTCCCAAAAAAATTATATCATTAGATATAATCAGATTGGAAGATTCCAACCATAATTGCAGTGAAGCTGTAGTGAGTAATAGTTACTTGATACGAGCCTCCGTTGCAATTTTGATAAAGAGCGAAATTTTGAGAACTCGTGTTCGCTGGAGCAGTCACACTGGCAACCAGTCTCCCATTCTGCCACAAATTCACAATAGTAGGCGTTCCTTCCGTGCGCACAATAGTGTGAAGGTTTGAGCCAGCCTTAGGAGTAATTGTCACAGCGGATGTCGTTCCATCGAGGTATGCGGGTCCATACCGATAGAGTTCCACCACTTCCCGCGGTTCGATAGTGCTTTCTGTCGCAGAGGTAGTTACACCTTCTGCATAATCATAATCGTCGGCAAAGGCCGGCAGAGCAAAAACTGCCATCGTCATGAAGCAGCTAACGATCAAAGCAATAATCTTTTTCATATTGGTGTCTCCCTTTATTTTGCATTAACTTATGGATGTTCAAATTGAACCAAGTAAAGTATATCAAACGTATTAATCATTGTCAATCATTAATTGTAAATTTTTTCCTTATTAATTTTATAGCATACAAATCGTTTCATAGAACCTCAATACTTTTTTGTAGTCCTTAAAATTTACTTTCCGAGTTTAAATATTGTTTTTAATATTTTTTTATGTTTATTGTCTTTTTGCTTTTCTTTTTTCTTAATTCTACCCCTACTGCCATGAATAATCTTTAATTGTTTCATTCCATTTAAGCATTCTTCACAAACATTTTTGTTTTTAAATTTTTTTGTAGGTATTGTTCTCTTGCAAAAACAACAAAAGTCTGTATATTTGCTAATAATAAACTCATCACCCTCTGTATGTATCTCTAATTCTGTATTTGTATCTATTCCCAACTTCTTTAAAATTTTTTTTGGTATTACAATTCTACCTAGTGAATCAATTCTTCTCACTGCTACTTTATTCATATTTTCTTCAATCTCCTGAATATATTTTAAGATTATATACATCATATTATATGATGTTAACTCGACATCAATATTAAACTATTTTTACTGTAAAATCAAGTTAAAATTTATATTAATAGGTGTTATAATGAGAAAATTTAACAATAAATCTAATTTAGCAGGACCAATAATAGAACAATATAGATTAAAAGCTAATATGAGTAGAGAACAACTTGCTCAACAATTACAATTATTAGGTATTAATATGGATAGGACTGCTATATTGCGTATAGAGAAGTCTGAAATTTTATTAAAAGATTTTGAATTAATTGCCATTGGAAAAGTTTTAGGTATAGATTATCATGAATTAGAAAAATTTTTTAGTTAATAATTTTGATACAGATAATCATTTAGTTTCAATTAGTTAATTTTTAAAAAGTACGACTTTAGGTCGTACTTTTTATTTATTAGGCTAAATTTAGTATAATAATCAAATTATTCATCTTCTGTTATTTCATTATTTACAATATCTAGTCCTGGATAAGTGCAATATAGAAATGGTATATCACAATTTATTTTCTCTACATCTTCACTGTCGGGAAATGCTAAAATGAGTCTATCAGCTTTAGAAAGGTATAGGGGAGAGTTAACTAATTTTATAATACCTTTTTTATTACCATTATCTGCAACAATTATATGATATAATAAATTATCTTTTGTCAGAAATGTAATATAAATTGGAAAATTGTTCCTATGAAATGTTACATATCTACCTTTATACCTACATAGAATATCTAATGCAACCAACATATTTGTATCTATTTTTTTCGTGTTATGAACGAATATGTCTCCTTTTTTACTTATTACATTATTTGATAAAATACTATTAAAATTATTGTTATATTCGTCAAACAATCTTTGTAAATGTTCTAATTTTGCAGAACCAAAATCCTGTAAAAAATTAATTACTTTTTCATCTTTTTCTTTTATTTCAATCACCTTCTTTTATTAAATTATTCGCATAAGATAACCATAAATTAACTTCTTATTTTCTTTTATTTCTGTTATTCTTATCAACACATTATCCTTAAAATGTGGATAAGTGTTAAATCTAGGTGGAACTCTTGCAAGAACGCTAACTTTTGAATTATCAAGCTGAACTATTATTCCACTATTTTTCTTTGGAAAAGCTATTACTTTACCAGTATATTCTCCATTTTCGACAATATATTTTCTAATATTTTTAAAAGGGTTTTCTGTAAAGTCTTTTGCAGATAGTTCAAATATATTTTTTTCAATATCAATATTTTTAATTCTAACTTTTAAATTTTGACCTGCAGAATAATATTCTTTACAATTCACTATATATGTATGTTGTAGATTGTCTGCCTTAATGATTACTTCTTTGCCATACAAATCAACGATGATATGCTTTTGACCCACCGCTAATATTCTTACTAATGCAGTATCATTAACTCTTAATTTAGGAAGTTCTATCTTCGAACGTAGTTCCATCGCATCTTTTCTACTCGCTATTGCTATATTACTTATTTTGTCATATTCGATTACAATAAAATCTATCTCTGCTCCTAACATACCTCTGATTACAGACTTATTTACTTTTTCTATACCTAAATGTGTACTAGGAACCAATACCTTAATTTCTCCATACCAAACTATTGCACATGGTATATTTTTATCTTTTAATTTGTAATACTCATCTTCAATTCCACTAATTTTGCCAGTCAAAATATGTTTTTCTTCTTTACTTCTTAAAATCTCTTTTAATGTTAGGTCTTCCAACTCTTCACCCCCCAATAAAAAAACATCTACCTTTCTTGGTAAATGTTAATTAAATCTTTTTATTATTTTATAATGTATCTAGGCTTATTTTTTAATTATTTCCATCATCAAGTATTTTTTCAACTTCTTTCCAAACTTCATCTAAGGAACGAACTTTTCCGTTTTCTGTATCATTGATTCCCTCTTGAAGTTTCTTTTGTAAATCTTTTTTATCTTTTATTATTAAACTATTTGGACCTTTTATATCAATAAACATATTTATTAACCCTCCACGAGTTTATTATATCATAAGATTAAAAATTTTCAAAGCTTATTTTTTTAGTAACCTTTTTTACCTTTTTCTTTTGTATTTTCTCAACTTTTGTATTTTTAGTCCAATCTGGATTATAATCCAAAATTGAACTATCACTTAATTTTTTAGCCAGTGGATGTTCTGTATACCTCATTTTATCTAATAGTAATGGCTTATTACCTCTTAAAATAGCAAGTAATTTGCTTGTAGGTAATCTTAATATTTCGTCTTTATTTAGTAAATTTCTTTGTAAAGTTGAAATACTTTTTTGACCATATTCCTCAATTTCTCCTTCTAATGAATTTTCTACCTTCAAAGATGTGGTTTCTGCTGTTGATACACCTATTAAATCACAGAAGAACTGAGCTGTAAGAATGTCTGTTGTACCTAACCCTAATGTAACATCGCAGTTACCTATTATTTCATCAGACATTTTATTTGGATAACGGCTGTCGAGTTGACCGTTTATTTTGAGTTATTGGTATTAGTCCGTAGGCCGTCTACTTCTAACAGTACTAATCTTTTTATTAAATTCGGGAATTTGGCCGTATATTAGCAAATTCATCTAAAAAACAGAAAACATCCACATCACATCTTCCATTGGGTCTTGAATCGGCATATCTTACTAATTTTATAAAAAGAAAAGTATAAAATAATGAACTTAGGAAATCATACGCTCCATTCATATCATCAGTAATGACATAATAAATGCAAGGTTCTTTTGCTGGAAGCGTCAAATCTATATCACTTGCAGATGTTAATCGTTGTAAATCTTCATTTTGAAATGTTTGAAGTCTTGTACCTAATCCTGTGATAACACTTGCCTTTATAGTATCTGAGCCACTTGCAAATATATTATAACTCATTTTAGCTGGATGACCGTTTGGAATACCTTTAAACATATTTTCTATTTCTTCAATGTCACCACTTGCAATTTTTTTATAAATATTTGTTAAATTATTTTGGTCTACAAGTATTTGCAAAAAATAGAATATGAATGCCTTTAGCAAGTTTTCTTCAGCACGAGGCCAAAATTCATCTTTTCCATTTTTCTTTTGTGTATTAGAAATAATTACATTAGCACTTGTTTGAACATCGTTTATATTTTCATTCTCAGCTAACGGATTCCAACGGTCAGAATGACGCATATCTTTTAGATTAAATACTTTTACTGTATATCCAATACTTTTAAAATAGCTAGAAGTTGTCCTGTATATCTCTGATTTTGGATCAGTTACTATAATAGACTTTTTATATTTAGAAAGTTCTAATAGATTTGTTAACAAAAATGCGGTTGTTTTCATACTACCAGAACTACCAAATACGCATATATTTTTGTTGAAATAACTATCAAATGGTAGTTTTACTATTTCATTATTATATTTTCCTAAAATAATACCAGGGACATCACCAATCCCAAGAATATTTTTCATTTCACTTTCAGTCATCCAACTTGCAGTACCATAAGTCCCATCTTCTATTTTAAAATTAATGCCTTTATTTTCGTTTTTCTTTTTTGAGGTAACAAGTAATATGTCCAATATGCTTAAAATGAAAATAAGGGCAATTACAATGCAAATAGCAGCATATAATTTATTTGTTAGTATAATGTTTTTATTAAAACATATATTTACAATTTCTATATAATTTTCTATATTTAGAACAATAACAATATTTATAATTAAAAGCAAAAATAAAAACGCATAAAAGATAACCTTTTTAATCATAATAAAAAGGCTCTTTATCAATATATTGTTCCAAATCTATAATGCGATAGTTACAGTTTGGAAGTTCTTTTTCTAACCTTTCCTTTAATTGTGAACTACACATAATATCCGCATTTTTATCTTTGTTTTCTTTTAAAAAATATTTTATTCTATTAACTTTTTCTGTGTCAAAAAAATAAAAGGTGTTTATATATTTATTTTTATAATCTGTGTACTCACAAAAATTATAATCGGATAAATATATATTAAACCTTTGATATTGTTCTCTTACAACATTATACCAGTCAAGACTATGTAAATATTTTAATTTTTCTCTGTTTTCTTCTGTATCTTGTATAATTAATACTTGGTTCATCCCAAATGTAAAATCACTTGTTTTTATTCTATTTTCATCATTTGTTAAGATTATAATATTCTTATATTTTTTTTCCTTTTGTATATCATATAAGATTAATCTTAAGTATTTATCATTATGCCCTTCTGTAAGGTAATATGTTAAATATTCCACACCCTGTATTTCTAAAATGCCTATAAATTTTCGTGAAGTGATGGTATATTCATCTTTATCTTTCATATCAAAAGATGGTATGAATTTTATATTTTCACATTTATTATAAAAAGCTGCCAATTTACTAATATACAACAATCTTGGTAAATATTTTTTATTTCTATTTAATTTATTATATTCAAACCCCAATAGTTCGGCAAATTCAATTCCTAATTCAGTCAAAACAAGGTTTGATTTTATTCTCTTTATGTATTTTTTTGAAATCAAATTACTAATTCTTTTTTTATAGTACTTTTGTGTACTAAAAAAATATTTAGTATCTTTGCTATTTAAATATTGATATTTTGAAATAAATTTTATTAAAGATATTTCTTCATTACCGTTTGGAAAATTGCTCAAAAAGATCACCTCCTAACAAAACATATAGTATTTTCTATGAGTCTTACTTTAATGGAAGTGGTGCGACAGCTTCGCTTTCACACCCTTACCACCACCAATTGAAGTAGGTAGTTTCATATATAAAAGCCTTGATTTAAGAGCTTTTTAAAACTTTCATACTGTCGCAAAAGCAAAAAAATTATTTTATATAAAAACCATACTTTTAGCATTCTACTTTTTTCAAAAATTGCTCCATATTTTTACTGTCTAATACATAAATTGTTGTATGTGGGATTTCAGAAAATTCTCCTTTACAACAGTAAAACATTTTAGACATATTATCATCCTTGATAACACCGCTTATAATTAAGGCATCTGCAATAGGCTTTACATATTTATTGTCAATGTCCCAACCTTGGATATTATCAAATACTTTGATGTATAAAAACACCGCATTTTCAAATAGGCCACTAAATTGTTTTGTAATTTCTGCAACATTCAATAGTATTCTTTTATAAGTGTGTGTCTTTAAGTTTTTAAAACTTGGTAATGTTTCTGGTACATATATTTTTAATACATTATCTTTTAATTCTGCTTTATAATCATTATCAATTGTTTTAATTTTTTCATATTCAAATTCAATATTCTTGTTATATACTTTTATTTCATTCAAAAGATTATATCTTACTTTTTCAAAATTTAACAAAAAGCTTTCTAACTGAGTATCCGCTATACTATTGCTATTTAAAATATTTTCTATTTGTTTATTCAAATTATCTAATTGTTTTTTTATTTTTTCATCTATAATCATAAAAAAGTCCTTTCATTAGTAGTATAAAAGGGCAAATATAGGAAAACTAATATTATTCTTCTGATTTTAGAAATTCTTCATAAGCATCAAATACTGCTTCTGTTAGCTCCTTTCTAACTTCTTGATTTAAAGGATGTGCTGTATCTCTAAAATGCCTTTCTCCATTTCTAACTCTTCTTGATGGCATTGAAATAAATTTCTTGTCATCTTTCTCTAATAAAGTGATTCCTCTTATAATAAATTTGTTATCTAAAATAACATTTGCATAGGCTAAGACAGGTCCTCCTTGTCTAGCTTTATAAATTTTTACATTTGTAATTTCCATACTCATTTCCTCCTATAAATTTATTATTGAAGAGCAAATTTATGGGGAATAACTAAGATCATTTACCTGTACGAGGTAATGTTGGGCTAGTAGGTTTTTCTGGTATATGTGTAATTGTAGTCCAATCACTATTTGCTTCAGCAGTTACACCATAATATACACCTACAGTTTTTGTGTGATTTGTAAAAGTATCTCCATCTTGTAATGTATCTAATGATTTACATTGCATAGTTGGGCTTGTACTTTCTCTAAATCCTGTTTCTACTCTTCCGAAGTCGAACATTGTTTCAACAATATATTCATCTTCAGAAAGCTCTACTGTTGTAAAGTCTAGTTCATGGTCTTCTGTTGTGTTTAAGTTTTCTTGGAATAATATATAATCTTCTGATTTATTTGTTTTATAGTATATATCGTATTGTAAGTCTTGATTCCATGTTCCAGTTGTCATTTTTTCCAAACGAATATAATCTGTTGGGATAAAGTCATACCATTTAAAGTTTTCTAAATAAACATTAGAATTATTAGCTACATTCGTAAAAACATAGTTTACCTCATCTCCTGGTCGTATCTCTGTTGTTCCTTCTTTGTCTACATCGACTGTGATATCGGTAGGTACATTAACTATTTCGACTGGTACAGTTTCCCCATTGTTTACGATTTCAAACTCAAAAGTATCTTCATTTAATAAGTAGTAAACAGAGCCAGTATCTAGTTCTTTTAGATAGTATTTTCCTTTGTATAATTCATCACTCGTAGCTTTTCCGTTTTCATCAGTAATTAGTGTATCTATTAGTTCATCATTTTCATTATATAAGCCAAATTCTGCTCCTTCTAGTTTTTTATCTTTATCTTTTGAATCTACTTTGGTTATTTCAACATAACCTTTTATTTTTTCGTTTTCAAATGTTATTTCTGTAATTTGATTTTCTTTTAACTCTACTGTAATAGGAGTGTCATTTAAAACATAATTTTCATCAGTAGCAATTTCATATAGTTTTAGCTTTTCATAATCTCTGACAGGATATTCCTGTGTATCAGCTTCACCGTTTTCATTAGTTTTTATTATTTCAAGTGTTTTACCATTTTCATCTTGAACCTCAAAAACAACATTAGGAATACGTACTTCATGATTATCTTTATCTACTTTTATCACTTTGACTGAACCTTTTTTTAGCTCATTTTCAATTGTTACTATATTGTCTATATCTTTTTCAATTGTTATTTCTGTATCAGGTGCTAAGTTGTAATAGTTATTAGTATTTGTTTCTATAAGTTTGTATTTTTCACCTGCTCTTAAGTTTTCAATATAAATTTCTCCATTTACATCTGTTTCATATTCTCCAATAACCTTATCAAACTCTTCAGAATATAATTGAAATTTAACTCCACCCAAAGCAATTTTATTATTATCTTTGTCAACTTTGTATATTCTCAAATTTCCCTCTGTGTGTTTATTAGTAATATCAAAAGTTTTAGCTTTTCCAGCATCTTCTGGTGAGAAACTAACTTCTAATTCATTTGTATTTATAATATAGTTCTCTATCGTTTTAGTTTCCTTTATTTCATACGTTTTATCAATAGGTAAAAGTGTAGACTTGGCATATCCATTTTCATCTGTTATTAGTGTATCAACTATTTTATTACTATCTTTCTCAATAATATTAAATTCAACACCTTCAAGTTTTATGTCTGCATGATCAGCATCTCTTTTAATAAGTTCTATATATGATGTTTTTATATCATTAGCAATTTTGATTTCTGATGTTTTATTCCATTCAACTTCTATTCTTTTTTCTTCTGTATCTAGCATATACCATTCATTAGTAGAAATCTCTCGTAAACCAATTAGTCCTGTTCGGATATTTTCCAAAAGAATTTCTCCATTTTCATCTGTTTCAAGAGTATCAATCAATTTGTTTTCATCTAAATTCCATATTTCGAATTCTACATTTGGTATTGGTGTTTTTTGGTCTCTACTGTCAACTTTTACAATCTTTAAACTTCCTTTTTTATGTTCATTCGTAAGTTCTATCGTTTTTGTTTGTCCTGGTTGTATTTCTATTGTAATAGGAGTATCGTTTTTTATATAATCGTTATTCGCTGAAACCTCTACTAATTGATAACTGCCTGCCACAATATTTTCTGCTTTAGCATAGCCATTTTCATTTGTAACTAATGTATCTATTGTTTCTCCATTTTGATTTCTTAATTCAAAACTTGTATTTGCAATTTTTTCTCCTGTTTCTGAATCTGCTTTCATTATTTCTAGACTTCCAGCATTTAACCAGTTAACGTTTAAATTTATTGTAGATGTTGGGTCTACTACTACTTTATATCTACTTGCAAGTCTTTGATAAGATTCGTTTGTAGATTTATATATTAGAGGTTGGAATTTATATTTATGATTGTTAATTGGTTCTGAAGTCCAACTTCCATTTACACTAAGAGGAGCTTCCAAGTGAAAATAGTCTCCTCCATTTATACTGACATTTCCCTGTTGTCTTGTACCTTTACTTTCATTTACTAATGTAACTCCTTCTTGTAAATTTACATTCAAGCTATAACTTGAATTTCCAGTCACTTGAACTGTTTGAGTTCTCTGAATATCTCCTTCTTTGTAAGCTGTTAAATTGCTTTCAGTAAAGTTTAAAGTTATGTTAGGGACAGGCATACTATTAACATAGTCAATAAAATCCTGTGCAATTCCGTTACGATTGCCATTTACAAAATGGTCTAATGCCATAGTCGTATATACTATACCTTGAGCCTCACTATCAAAGATATAAGGCATATCTCCACCCCAGCCATAGTATAATGTTTTTAAAACATTTTCATTATCCCAAACCTCTTCTGTAATTTCTGTACCAGATGGTGGTGTTTGCTTTCTGTGGTCTATGCAAAATGCCACTTGCCCATTAACTTGGAATTTACCAACTGTTGAGCCTCCATAACTTACTGAGCCAAAATATTCTACACTAAAAGTAGTTGCTAATATTATTACAGGCATTAATATACTTAATAGTAATACAAGTAAGGATATTCCACTAATTATTTTAAATTTATTCATATTTACCTCCTAAAAAAAGAAAGCCTATATTTAGCTTTCTATATTTTATATATTTATTTAGATGTTTAAAATTCAAACCAGTCTGATTCTTCATACCATTGTCCGCTATCATTAAGTATGTAATGTTTTTCACCATTACTATTTACAGTTATTTTTTTATTATCGGTTTCTGAATCATTTGCTTCTTTATTTTCTTCTATTTTGTATTTGATAGGTTTATCGTTTGTATTGTTTTTTTCATTTGCACTTTTTTCTTGTGTTATAGTTGTTTTTGTTTCACTCTTTGTTTCTTCTACTTGCTTTTCATTAGTAATTGTATTTATTTTCTCTTCATCTGTTTTTTCATTTAAATTATTTGAAACTTCTGATTCTTTTGTGTTTTCTATATTATTAACCTCGTCTGTATTTGCAATATTGTTAAGTAAGCTATTTGTTTCGACTTCATCTTCTTTGGCTGAAAGCCTAAAGAAAATTAATCCTGTAATCATTATTGCTAATAAAATTATTAGAATTGTAATAATTATCTTTTTCATAATCAATACCTCCTTTTTTCAATATAGCAAAATTTTTTCTTTTAGTCTAGGTTGAAACGTTTTAATCTTTTTCTAGTGCTTGTACACAAAGTCTTTTTTCCTTTTGCCCTTTTACACAAGTAATCAGCGTTATTCTATTGTCTTCTGTATTTTCAGTATCAGACCAGTCGGTTTCGTCTATGGTTTTAATGTTTGATACCACATATTCTTTTGTTCCTAAAAAACTAGTATAAGTAATAGTATCTCCATTTTCTAATGTATTTAATTTAGCCCAAAATTTACTTGTATTATGAGCTGCCAAACATACATTTCCATTAAAATATGGAGAATTTGATAAATGTCCTACACCTTTTGCAAGTGTATCTAATGTAGTTCCTTCATAAATTGGCCCTTCATATCCTATTTTGTCTATCTTTATTACTCCGACTACTTTTTCACCATCAATTTCAAGCATTAAATCTTCGTCAGTAGTAACGTTTTGTGTTTCTATTCTGTTTTGAATATTATCATCAGAATAAGTTTCATATATATTGCTTATTTTATTCTTATCTGAAAAATATTTTACAATAAAAAAACTGGATATTGCAATTAATATAATAAAAATTATAATGATAGATATAATAATGGACCTTTTTATTTTTGTACTCATTTTTAACCTCCTTCCTTTTTTTATATAATAAAATAGAACTAGGTTGTTTCTAGTCCTATAATATCCTTAATATATTTTGAAATTTCGGAAAATTGATTTGGATTTTTAATTTTTTTGCAAATGTCTTCCAATTCAAAAGGGTCGAATATTATATCATAGATTCCTAACATTAAAGCATCTTTTAACTCTTCGACCTTTTCATTTTCCAAAAGCAAGATAACTTGTATATTTTTTTCTCTAACCTTAAACATAAAGTCTTTGAAATTATATTTATTCGGTTGCAGTGAAGCAATTAGAGTAGTCGCTTGTTTTTCTTCTAACACGTAATCAGGATAATATACAATTCTACTATCTTCAATCTTTCGGCTTAAATCTCTATCTAACTGCTCATTATCAGTAAAAATTAATACCACTTTTGATTTCCTCCTTATTCAAAATAATCTTCAGGATTTGCAAAATTTCCATTGATACGAACTTCAAAGTGTGCATGTGGTCCTGTCGAATAACCTGTCGAACCTACTTTTAAAACTGGTTCACCTTGTTTTACAGTTTGATTTGTTTTAACTAATATTTCAGAACCGTGAGCATATAAAGTAACTATTCCATCTCCGGTGATCAATCATAACCATATTTCCATAGGAATTGCTATAAGCTGCTTTTATAACTGTACCGTCTGCCATCGCCACGAAGTTAGCACCGAATAGGAGCTCCTACATCTGTACCGCTATGAAGTTTATAGACACCAGTTATTGGATGAGTCCTCATACCAAAATGAGATGTTATAGTTGTATATCCAGGAATGGGCCAAATGAACATTCCTGTTGGAACTAATCCAGAACCATTACTAATTATAGTAGCACTTGATGAATTACCTTGTAACCAAGCTGTCGATTCTTTACCCTCATAATAGCCACTTGCTGCTTGAATAATTACTTGAATATCTGTATCAAGGTCATCTTCGCTTATCCTCAATTCATCTTTTAAATATTTTCTTAATCTTTCGTACTGTTCTCCTATTAGTTCTTCATTTGTAAATACTTTCGAAGTTGTTTTAGAATTTCCATTTTCTACTGTCTTCGTTTCATAGTTATATTTGTAATGCCCAATAATTGAATCACTTTCTATAAGTATGTAATGTTCTTCCTCTCTTGTTGAAGTAGTTTCATTTCCATCTTCATCTTTTGTAGTAGTTTCTATTGTTACAGTATCTTTTTCATATCGAAAAGTACTTTCAAAACTACTTGCTACTTCGTTTAATAAATTTTCATTAATATCTCTATTATCACTCATATTATGAAATGCCATTATTGCATATAAGTGCGACCATTCTATCAATTTATCATTTTCTCGATTATTTGCATCTAATAAATTGTTTGTTAGTTCAGAGCCAATGTAGTTGTGGCAAGTGTTCAGATACTCTGACTTTTTTATACATAAATTCCTTATTTCTGCTTGTTCAGGTGGTAAATCAGATGTATCTGTTTGAACTTCTTGCACGAATATAGCATCTATAATAGTACAAACTGCAAAAAATAGAAGTCCAATAATTAGTATAAATGGTAAAAATGGCTTTAAAACTTTAAAAGCTATCTTTTTTGCCTGTTTTTTTATTTTGTCTTTTGCTTTATTTTTAGCTTTATCCTTTATGCTCATTATGCTCATTGTTATCACCTGATTTCTGCATTTCATCTTTATCATTTGCAAGCTTATTTATATACTCTGTATTTTGAAAATTATTTTTTCTTTGTACATGATTATTTCGAGGATACTTATCAAAATTTCCTTCAGCCATTTTTGCTCCAAGGCCTAAATAAGCTGTTGTAGCTTTAGCACCACCTCTTACAATATTTCCTGCGACTGATTTTGCCTTACTTCCTTTACTTAAATTGCCCTTATTTTCTCCATTAGACTTAGGAATATTTACTGTATTCTTTTCTTTAGTTAGAACATCTCTAATAGGATTTACATTACCGTTATAATCTTTTTCTGCACTTAAATTCATTGTAGGATTTATAACTGATTTAGCTCTTGAGACAAAGCCTTTTAGACCTCCACCAGAATTATCGCTATTTGTGTTGCCACCACTATTATTTCCAGTTGATGGTGTTTTAAATTGCTCTTTTATAGCAGCTAAACCAAATCCGGCCATTGCACCCATACCAATAACTCTATTTGTCATTTGCTCATTATCAACACCGGCAATCCTTGAAGTTAGATTTTGTAGACAATTTAATAAAGCATCTGCAAGTGGTAATATCATCATTGCCCATATTAAACTTACTGCCCATCCACCACCGCTTGGGAGAAATGCTAAATAAATCAAAAACAAAAAGCAATAAACAAATTGCATAAATATATTCATTATTATCTGCCCACCCCAAATAGCAGCTGCTGTAACATTTTTATTTACTATCCATAAAGCTGCTGCGATAGGTGTAAATATTGTAAATATAATAATCGTGAATTGCCTTACAATGAATTTTATATTTAATTTCACAAACAAATAAATAAACATTGCTATTACTAAAGCTGTAGTTATAGCGTTTCCTGTACTTATACTTGTTAACATACTATTACCAAGACTAGCATCTAATGTACCAGTATTTGCTG
This sequence comes from uncultured Clostridium sp., assembly GCA_946497585.1. Classification (GTDB taxonomy): domain Bacteria; phylum Bacillota; class Clostridia; order TANB77; family CAG-508; genus CAG-793. The sequence continues at coordinate 3,355 of CAMMLF010000001.1, read as the reverse complement.
CCGTTACTAAAAGATACACCAGACTGTTATTTATAAATAATAAAAATCTTATAAATAATGGAGCGAGTGCAATAGCGACACCTCCAAAGCATAAACGCATTAAACTATCTTTTGCTTCATTCTTTTTAGCTGTATTCATTCCTGCATTCATAATCTTATAAGCTAAAATAAAGACAGCAATTAAAATTAAACAACCACTAATTGTCGCAAAAACTCTATACCAATCCATTGTTTTATTCCATAATTCTTGAGTAAAAGGAGATAAAGCATCTGCACTTTTTCTATTATTAAAAATTAATTCATCATAATCTTTAAAACCAACATTAGCATCTTCGCCAGTAGTAAAATCGAAAACTGTTTGAGCTATACCACCGTATGCACTCCGCAATTATTTTTTCAAAAAGCGAACCATCTTCACTTTTTATTTGTTCTTTGAAATCGACATCTTCAGCAAAACAAAATGGAGATAATAAAAAAAGCATAGTAATTATTATTACGAAACTTTTTAATACTTTTTTCAAATGATTGCCTCCTACTTTTTAAGATAGGGCAGTAGGATACGCACTATATCATTTTAAGTAAATACAAATTGTTCTTCATAAGGAGTTATTACAAACTTAATTGCCGTAACACTATTGCTCAGGCTTATAATACATTGGCCTGGACTCGCTGCAGTCAAGAAATTTTTTGTTCCTTCTGACAAATTAAAAAAGTCCACAACAGCATCAACAGAGCCAGGACTTTGCTTAAATAAATACCTAGTTGAACAAATATTAATTATTGTTTTACCGTTCTTCTGAATTTAAAAATTCATCTATAAATTGGCTACCGTATGAATAATGGCACATTATATTTACGACCTCTACGAGCCACATTTACTAGAAATTCTGCTGATTCTTGATATTTTAAGAACAACCATGCTTCATCACATACGATAATTTTCTTTTTATCTCTATTCTTTAATACATACTTTTGCCAAACCCAAGTTAAAATCACGAAACTTGCATATAGTTTTGTAAATTCATCTTTGACCTCTGACATATCAAAACAAATAATATCTTCACTTGATAATATTTTACTTTCACAATCAAACATACCAAGTGAATTTCCTTTTAAGAATGGAACTAAAATATTTGCCAGCTCATCACAATTACCTCTTTCTTTTAGTTTTCTTTGAAAGTCCGATAAAGTAGGCATTTTCTTTGGTATTTTTCCTATTGCATATTTTCCATTATCTAATCTGCCACCTTTTTTCTCAAACAAAGAATTTACATCACTTGTAATACCTTTTTCTGCATATAACTGGTTTACAACTACTTCTATTTCAGTGTTTTCTGTGCCAGTTAAGGTTCTTCCATAGTTTCTGCAAATAGTTCCAAGTAAACCTCTTATTTCAGCGACTTTATCAAGTATATTTATAAATTGCATATTTCCTTTGCTATCAGGTTCTATCTCGAACGGATTAACCCCTGCAGATTTTCCTTGCTCAATTTTTATTATCTTTCCACCAAGCATTTTAGTAAGCCCAGTATATTCACCCTCGACGTCTACGAAAAAAGCACCGCAACCGGTTGTTGCAATGTTTCTAGCAGTTAATGTTTTAAGAGCTACACTTTTACCACCTCCACTTGTACCACATATAAAAACATGTGGGTTAGGTAGTGTAGGTGGACCGAATAAAAGTATCGACATATACTGGAGCATTTGTATAAATGTTTCTACCAATAAAAATACCTCTATCGTGTGAAAGATTAGGGTTAGATATTGGAATTAAAGTAGCAATTCCGACCGGCTACCATATTTCTTTCATAGTTTGGGATAGGTGTTTCACCAGTCGGTAATATTGTTTTTAATCCTTCCACTTGTCTAAATGTTAAAGTTCTTATCATAGCAGTTTTTTTATTTAATTCACTTTCTAATATCTTTGTTTTTTCGTTCAAATCTTCTAAACTTTCAGCATTGACAGAAATGAAGATTGTTGCAAAAAACAGTTTATCTTGATTCGTCTGTATTAGCATTCTTAAATCTTCTAAATCTCCAATTTGTTTTTCGAGTTCAGGCAGATGTAAAATATTTCCTTGTCTTGAATAAGTCGCATATTCACTTTGTGCCTGTACTAATTTTTTTGTTAATTGATTAATAACATTTCCATTACTAGAAGGCTCTATTTTTACAGAAATATTGATATTACCTATGTAAAAGAGGTCATCAAGCCATCCTACCCAAGTTTGTTCAGGATAAATTGTCATTGCAAAAACTCTTGTAAATTTGTTATATCCTAAAATCAAATAATCTTTCTTCTCTTGTAATGTTTCAGGAAGTAATATATCTGCCATTGTAGGAATGTTATCGAATATGTTTATTTCTTTTTGCTTTTTGTTTTTTACCAACATATAAGTTTTTTCCTCCTTCCTTTAGATTGCTAATATTTATAGCAGAATTTTTGTTTAACTCTCTATAAATAAGGTTATATAATTCATCTTCATTTAATACTTCACAAATAATCTTTGCTCTTAATAGATTTCCTGTAAAAGACATTACCTTTCTGTTTAATTCTTCAACAGCCTTTTCATAAGTACCATCATAACTTATGATTGCATAGTTTTTGACAACTGATATACTTCTATTTTCCATAAGGTTCTGCAAATATTCGATTAAATATTCTTTGTATTCTCTAATTTTGGTATTATTTGTTTTATTTTCTTTTATTAGTGATATAACTTTGCTTGTATCAATATATTCTGTTGTAGAAAAGAATTGTACTGGAAAATCTATTGCTAGTGCTGTTTGAATTAGTACATTTTCAATAGAATCTTGTTCAGAATTTGAAAGCATATTATAATCTATATTTCCAAGTCTAATAACATTGGAATATCTATTACCTAAACAAATAATATTGTCTTTAATTTTAATTTGTAAAATATCAGTTAATTGTTTTTTACCTTTTTTATTACTTTTATTTTCATCTTTTGTTTCTACACTATGTTTGGGTGCATTAGTATTTTTCTTCTTATTGTTTAAATAAATAGCTGTACCTATGACTAAAACTACAGTTAAAATTAAAAATATAATCATTATTAGCATTTTAAACACCTCTTATAGACAAAGTATTTTTTACGAAATATGTATTTTATGGCATAAAAAAAGAACTTGTCGAAGTTCTGTTCACCGACTTTTAAAAAGGTACACAATAAAAAGAAACTAGCAATTAGTAAAATAAATATTATTTTTAATGCTATTGGAAGTGGCGTGGCAAGTAATGCTAAACTTGATGCACCTAGCATTAAATAAACGACTTGTCTTAAACTTAAATATCCTCCGAAATATCTTTTCTTCTCGCTTTATATCAAATGGT